>DATLYB010000245.1:0-15016 GCA_035575215.1 Chitinophagales bacterium | reverse complement strand
TAAATATCAAAATCTCCACTATCGTGGGTTTGTAATATGACCAGCTTGACGTCAGGTAATCGCGGTGCAGCGAGGTGACGATAATCACAAAGCGCTCAAACCACATCCCGATGTTGATGACGATGGACATCAGAAACGTGAACGCCACGTTTCTGCGCAATTTTTTAATCCAGAACAACTGGGGTGAAATCACATTGCACGTCATCATGATCCAGTAAGCCCACCAGTAAGGACCCAGCGCGCGGTTGTAAAATGCATACTGCTCGTAAGGGAAACCCGAATACCACGCCATGAACAATTCGGTAAGATAAGCTATGCCCACAATCGAGCCGGTGAGGATGATGATTTTGTTCATGGATTCGATGTGTCCGATGGTGATGTAATCCTGGAGTTTGAACGCTACGCGCATAATCAGCACCAAGGTGAGCACCATGGCAAATCCCGAAAAAATTGCACCCGCAACGAAATAGGGAGGAAAAATCGTGGTATGCCATCCGGGAATCACCGAGGTGGCAAAGTCGAACGATACAATCGTATGCACTGATAGCACCAGCGGGGTGGATAATCCTGAAAGAACAAGGGCGAGTGATTCAAACCGCTGCCAGTGCTTGGCGGAGCCGGTCCATCCCCATGCTAATTTATTGTAGATGAACTTGCGGATTTTTGATTTCGCCTGGTCGCGCACGGTGGCAAAATCAGGCAGCAGCCCCGAATACCAGAACAGGAGCGACACAGTGAAATAGGTGGAGATGGCGAACACATCCCACAGCAGCGGAGAGTTGAAATTCACCCAGAGCGGTCCTCTGGTGTTCGGATACGGGAAAATGAAGAAAGCGTTCCAAATCCTTCCCATGTGAATGGCGGGGAACAAGCCTGCACACATCACTGCAAAGATGGTCATCGCTTCAGCCGAGCGGTTGATGCCGGTGCGCCAGCGCTGCCGGAAAATCAGCAGAATGGCTGAAATCAGCGTGCCGGCATGACCAATCCCGATCCACCACACGAAGTTGGTGATGTCCCACGCCCACCCCACCGTGCGGTTCAGCCCCCACGTGCCGATGCCCATCCATATCGTGTATCCTATCATGATGAATCCGATGGTCATGAAGGTAGCAGTCAGCCCGGTGATGGCAAACCAACTCAGCGGTGGCACACCCACCGTGGAGCGGACGATGTCCTGCGTGATTTGGTGATAGGTCTTATCACCTTTTATCAGGGGCTCTCTTAGGGGTGATTCGTAGGCTGACATCTTTTTTAAGTTTAGAGTTTAGAGTTTCCGGTTTAGAGTGAGCTTGAAGTTAACTCCCCGGAGATTCTAAACTTCTTCATTCGCTTTATTTCTAACCTTCGTCAAATAAGTAATTGACGGAAGGGTATGAATTTCCTCCAGCACCTTGAAACCGCGCTCATCATGAGCCAGCTTATACACCTCCGTCCTGTCATTATTAATATCTCCGAACGTAATGGCTTGGGTCGGGCATGCCTGCTGGCAGGCGGTCGCGATATCATCATCTCTGAGGGGGCGGTTTTCCATCTTTGCCTTCAGCTTGCCATCCTGGATGCGCTGTATGCAGAAGGAACACTTCTCCATCACACCTCTCGAGCGCACGTTCACATCGGGATTAAGCACCATGCGTGTGAGGTTTTCGGTCATCTCATGCTCATCTTTGTCATTATTAAAGATGGTTCCTTTGAGGAAACTGTCGGCTCCGAGGTAATCGAACCAGTTGAAGCGCCTCACCTTGTAGGGGCAGTTGTTGGCGCAGTAGCGCGTGCCTATGCAGCGGTTGTACGCCATCTGGTTGATGCCATCGCTGCTGTGGTTGGTGGCTGCAACAGGGCACACGTTCTCACAGGGGGCGTTGTCGCAATGCTGGCACAGCATGGGCTGAAACACGACTGAAGGATTGCTCTCATCACCGGCAAAATAGCGGTCAATGCGCAGCCAATGCATTTCCCGAGAGCGTGAAACTTCCAGCTTGCCCACCACCGGCACGTTATTTTCAGCCGTACACGCTACCACGCAGGCGCTGCATCCGATGCATGAGTTGAGGTCAATGGCCATCTCCCACTGCAACCCGCTCTTGAGACTTCGGTGCTCCGGATAAATGGATTTCAAATGTTTTTTCACCTCTTCCCGGTCTTCATTGCCTGCTGCAGGATTCGACTTGTATTCTGCCAGCGTGGTTTCCTTCACCAGTCTTCTTTCCTGCAAACCATCATGGATGCTGTGATGCATCTGTGTTTGCGCAATACGATAAGCTCCCGGTACGACACTCACACTGACACCGCCTATAAAATTTCTGGATGCATTGTCTTTCAGGAATGGAAAAGCATTCTTGCCGATGCCCGACATTCCCTTTCGGGCTTTGAGTTCTCTTCCGTAGCCGAGAGCGATGGCGATGGTGTTGTCGGGAGTTCCCGGCTGCACGATGGCAGGCAGCGTCACTTCGTAACCATTGGCGCTCACCTTTACCACATCGGTTTCCCAGCCTACGCTTTTTTCAAATTTACCCAGCGCTAAATGCAGTCCGAGCTGTTCGGCTGTTTTCTTTGAAACACAGGCATAGTTGTCCCATGCCACTTTTGTCATCGGGTCGGGAAGCTCCTGCAACCAGGGGTTGTCGGCAAATTTCCCATCGCGAATGGCAACACTTTCATACACGACCAACTCCCAGCCGTCACCGGGTTGTGATTTCGCGAGGGCAGCTCCCGCAGCAGAAATGTCAACAGGTTGGACTGTTAGCATTTCGTCAGCCGGCTGAAGCTCGAACACACCGTCATGCAGCGCCCTGTCCCACATTACATGGAAAGATGCAAAGCGGGTTTGCTTCGGGAAAATATTTTGATTCCAGTAATTTCTGATGTACTCATAATAAGGCGTATCCATGCCAGCCCATTTCAGCAGGCTTTCTGCCGCGCTGCGTGTTTTAAACAACGGAGCAATCGTGGGTTGTGTGAGGCTGAAACTGCCGTTTTTCGGCTCGGCATCGTTCCATGATTCGAGGTAATGATGGTCGGGACAGACGTATTTGCAAAGCAAAGTCGTTTCATCATTCTTTGAATTCATTGAAACGGTGAGGCTGACCTTCGCCAAACCCTCCTTGAATTTTTCACTGCCGGGAAAATTGTAAAGCGGATTGGCATCAATGATGATGAGCGCATCCACAGAAGGAAGCTCCTTCACCAGCTCATTCATCGCATCATCATCTCCCTGGCGCTGGTTGGAAAATGCGGTGAAATCAATAGTTGCGTTGTAATTGCCAAGCAAGTGGTTGATGGCGTTGGTGATAAGCTGCGCATTTACATCGTTCAACCCGCACACCACCAGCGATTTGCCTTTTGCCGCAAGCAGCTCGTCAGCGATTTTTGAAATTTCACTTTTGACATTTTCATCCAACTGCAGATGAGCGGCTGCAGCCCCTCCCGTCTTGGAGGCAACCACGTTATACAAATGAAGCAGTGTGCCTGCCAACTCCGAAGGCTTCACCATGATGCGCTTGTCGGCATTGCTGCCGCTGAGCGACAAATACGACTCCACCTGAATGTGGCGGTTCATCGCGGTGTTTTCCTTCGATACCTTCCTGCGTTTTCCGTATTGGGTGGCGAATTCGACCGGTGACAGCCACGTCCCGAGGAAATCAGCACCCATGCTGACAATCAAATCCGCCTTGTCAAACTGATAATTTGGAATTACTTTTTTACCGAACATCGCCTCGTTGGCTTTCAGCATGGCGCTGTACGAGATGGCATCATAGGTGACATGTTTTGTGTTCGGGTATTTTGCAATGAAATCTCTAATGGCTTGTTTGGTGGAAGGGCTGAGAATGGTAGAGGATAGAATCCGAATCTTATTGCCCGGCTTTGCATTGATGATTTCCAATTCGGAGATGATGGCTTCATCAACTTTCTTCCATGATGTTTCTTCGCCCTGAGCGAGCGGCTTTTTCAGGCGATAGTTGTCATACAAGCCAAGCACGGAAGCCTGCGCTACCGCGCTGGTGCCGCCATGGGTGATTTTCGATAGCTTGTTGCCTTCTATTTTAATGGGGCGTCCTTCGCGCGTTTTCACCAGCACGCTTACATAATCACCGCCTTCGGCATAGGTGCTTGCATAATAATTGGCTACACCGGGTACGATTTCATCGGGCTTGATGACGTACGGAATGGATTTCCTCACCGGCACCTCACAGCTTGCAGCCACGGCTGCTGCCGTCACGCTGAAACCCATCATCTTCAGAAAATCACGTCTTGTAGAAGTGAGGGTGCCGGATTTTTCCAAATTGCTGATTACCGGAAGCTCCTCAGAAAATTCGTTAGCCTGCGATGGAGTAACCTTGCCTTCCTTTTCTTCCAAGCTCTTCCAGTATTTCATCCGGTTAATCGGTTTTTCTTTCAACTTCGTAATGGAATTCTAATAATGACACCTTTGGCATTCAATGCCGCCAATTTTATCTACCGTCACCTTGTCAATCTTGCCGTTTTTAAGGTCTTCATGCAACTGGCGATAGTCATCATAGAAATTATTTTTTGCAAAATTTACTTCGGTGGTGCGGTGACAATTGATGCACCATCCCATCGATAAGGGCGCAAACTGATACATCTCCTCCATCGTTTCAACCGGACCGTGGCAGGTTTGACATTCGATATTGCCAGCTACCACATGTTGTGAATGGTTGAAATAAACATGGTCTGGCAGGTTATGAACTCTTACCCATTCGATTGGCTTGCCGATAAAGGCGAGCACCTCATCAATATCTTTTTGCGTGTAAGTATGCTTCTCATCGCCCCTGAGCCATTCGGTGTAAAGCTTCTTTGCTTCCTCCGCATCCATCTTGTGATAGTCCTTGATGTAGGTGAGCGTGTTGGGGTCGAAGCCGATGGATGCGTAAATCTTGGTGATTTCTTTTCTGCCGTATTTGCCATTAACGGCTCCTTCCTGAATTCCCTTGTGACAGTTCATGCAGATATTGGGTGAAGGGATACCTGCCTGCTTGCCTCTCAGTGCGCCCCCATGACAGTAGCGGCAATTGATTTTGTTAATGCCCGCGTGTAAAGCATGAGAATACTTAATGGGCTGATCGGGCATATATCCCTGCTGCCGTCCTAAGTCAATGGCGCCTAAAACGGCAGAGTAGCCTATATATATGAACAACACAAGGATAAGGGTAACCCAAATTTTTTTGTTTTTGTGAATAGGCACAGTTTCAGGAACGGGCAAGCCTTGCTTCTGAAGCGCCATTTTGTTGAGGTTGGCAGTGAGGCGGCTGAGGATGAAGACGATAAACAACAGCAGCGCAATGAGAGCATAGAGAAATAAGGAAGTGAAAGGGCTTTCAGTGGGTTGCGCGCTGACACCCGGCTGTGCCGCGGGGGCTGCCGGGGGGGTATATGTTTCCACATAGGCAAGCACGTTTGCTATGTCTGCATCGGTGAGCGTAGTGAAGGCGGTCATCACCGACTTGTTGTATTCGCTGAACAATTTGTTTGCGTACGGATGACCTGCTTTGATGACCTCTTGCGAATTTCTCACCCACCGGTTCAGCCATTCACGACCGCTGACGCCCTGAAAGTCACCATGTTCAATCCAGCGCTGCTCCGAACCTTTCATGGCAGGACCAATCATCTTCTTATCCGGCTTGTGGCAGGAGGCACAGTTAGCCTTGAAGACTTTTTCACCCGCAGCAGCATCACCCGCAGAAGCAGAAAAAACAGAAAAGGAAAGAAAAGAAAAAAGAAAAAGGAAGCGAACTGAAATTCTCACGTTCATCTGACTCTCTCGGTTGATTGGCGGTGAATTGTCACGGACGTGTAAAAAAGTGCGGTGCAAACTTAAATCACCAACTTAATAATACCAACTATTGAAAAGAATTTTTTTGAGAACGGGCTAATTCTAATGGTCTAAGTTTCATTTTGAGATGCTGGTGAAACAGGTTCTGGAGCCCGGTTGATTTTGAAGCAAGAGAGACGTTTTGTTCCGTTGTCGCCTTTTAAAGAGAATTGTTTTCACAGTTGCAGAGGAAGTGAACGGTGTGGCTCGTTTTCATTGGGCAGTTAGGATAAGGTTAAACTTCTTGAAGCCATCGGGATTTCAGCAACCCTGCCACCTTCAGCGACAAACTCATCATCAGCATCTTGGGATGAGCGTTCCGTTCGGCATGAAAATGCGCTTCGTTAAGTTGCTCATGCAACTCCTGCAACAAATTGTAATCTGAAAATTTTACTAAACGCGAGGCGAGTTCATGCTCCACCGGTGTGAGCACTAAGGATTTATTCTCCGTTGCCTGCATGTAAAGCGTTTCCCGCAGGAAATGCATGGCATATTTCAAAAAGCTTTTTTGGTTCTCCCTGCCGATGGCAGCGAATTTTTCAATCCATGCGTAAATTTCCAGCGAGCGTGTTTTTTCGCTCGGAAAACACAAGGTGAACCATTGCACAAACAGCTCGGACAACTCCCCGAAGGCATGCTGAATCTGGCGCGATGCTTCAATGTAATCACCGTTGGAAATGGTGGCAAGGCGGAAGGCTGCATCGCTGTCAGTTTCAAACTTCTGCTGCAAGGCTTCAGCTAAAATGCTGTGTTCGATGTGCGGGATTTTAACGATTTGCGTTCTGGAAAGAATAGTCGGCAGCACTTCATCTGAATTTTCAGCTACGAGAATAAAAACGGTGCGGTCAGGCGGCTCCTCGATAATCTTCAGAAGCGAGTTGCCTTCCTTGCCCAGATATTCCGGCAGCCACAGAATCACAATTTTGTAAGGCGATTCAAACGCCTTTAAGCTCAGCTTGCGGATGAGGTCATGACATTCTTTTATCGTGATGTTGGGCTGCTTGTTCTCCGCCTCGAAGCGAGCCATCCAGGTGAATAAATCAAGATACGGATTTTCGGCAAGCGCATCGCGCCATTCGTGGATGAATTCATCACACCGCTCTTTCTTCTCCACCTTTGGAAAAGGAAACGAGTAATGAATGTCCGGATGAATGAACTTTTGCGCCTTCACGCATGATGGACATATTCCGCAGGAATCATTGTCGCCCGGCTTTTCACAATTAAGATACTGGCTGAACGCCAGCGCCAGCGGCAGCCCGCCATGCCCCAGCGGTCCGAGGAAAAGCTGGGCATGGCTGACGGTGTTGTGGCGGGCGGAATCTATAAGTTTTCGCTTCAGTTCTTGCTGACCTATTACCGTGTTAAACAGCATCTGGCTCGGTGATTCGGTGATGAAAACATAATTATCGAATCATTGCATCATCGAATCAGCCCGGTGAAATTACGAGATTTGCATGCAAACAAGAGAAGATGAGATTGTCGGTTTTCCGCACAGCCCGCTTCAATGCAGCCCACCGGCTGTACAACAAGAACTGGAGCTTTGAAAAGAACCAGGAAGTGTTCGGCTTGTGCAATAACCCGAATTATCACGGGCACAATTACGAGCTGATTGTGAAGGTGACGGGCGAGATTGACCCCGACACCGGCTATGTGATTGATTTGAAAATCCTGAAAGATATTATCGAAGAAGAGGTGATTGAACGCTTTGACCACAAGAATCTGAATTTAGATGTGGCGGAATTCAGGAGCTTAATTCCTACCGTTGAAAACATTGCCGTAGTGATTTACAATTTGATGCGGAAACGGCTCGATAAGAAATACGACTTGCAAATCAGGCTGTATGAGACGGAGCGGAATTTTGTGGAGTATCCGGTGTAGCTTCACCTCCGTCCCTCTCCCATTGAAAGGGAAGTCCGAGCGTTTGTAATTTTACCATCGCTCTTAATTCGCTGCCTATCACTTCCGGACAGAATCCATTATGATAAGCCTTTCCGCTGTCCAGCGACACATCAGCCGGGCGTGGCGCTGGCATGAGCATCTCGCTTTGCTTTGCAGGAACCAGTTGTGAGAAGGGGATGCCGAAAGCTTCTGCAATTTTTTCTCCCAGCTGAAATCTTGAAAGGCGCTCTCTGCCCCCAAGATGCCAGATGCCGTTGAATTTTTGCAGCGCGAGCAGCAATCCCTTCGCTGCCGACATTCCCCCAAGCGGGCTGCGGTATTCGTCAGTGAACAGCTTCAGCGGTTCGCCATTTTTTGCCTTCGTGAGAAATAAATGCAGATAGCCTTTGCCGCCCATCCCGCCATCGCCAATCATCAGCGGCATTCTGCAAACGGCAGCCTGCGGATAAATTTTCAAAACCCGATTTTCTGCCTCCGCCTTTTGTGCACCGTACCTGCTGACAGGGTTCGGCTCATCGGCTTCACTGTAATTTCCCTTCTTCCCGTCAAACACCAAATCGGATGAGGTGAACACGAACGGAATTTTTCTTTCTGCGCACAATTCAGCAAGCAAGGCCGCTGCGGTGACATTGATGGAATAACTTTCGTGCGGATGCTGCTGGCAATAGTTTGTGTCCGTTATGGCGGCAGTGTGAAGGACGGCATCGGGCTGAATTTCCGTGAAGCGCTTTTTGAACACATGGGTATCCGTGAGATTCAGGCGGTGAAGCGTCACGCCAGGAATATCAAAGGCAGCACTGCAAATGATACCATGCACCGCCCATTGATGCCGGGCGGCTTTGCAGATATTCCATCCCAGCAGACCGCTTGCTCCGGTGAGTAAAAGCTTTTTCATTCTTTCTTTCCGCTGAAGGCGGAGAAAACAGGGATGACGGCAAACCCTTTCCCCTTCAGCAATTCAATCAATCCGTTTTCACCGGCAAGGTGCAGCGCTCCCACCGCCACGAAGGTCGGCTGCTGGCGGATGATGCTGTCAATGCGGAGAGCCATGACACGGTTGCGCGATGCAATGAGCGATTTATCGAATGCCTCAGAAACTTCCTCGCTGGCGTAAATCTCCTGCAGACATGGGAGGTTTTGCATCCGATAGCACTCCATCATTTTTTCGAATGTCACTGAATCTTCATCCATCGTGCGCAGCTGTTCCGCGAGCATCTCCGCCTGCTCCTTCAGGCTGATTTTGCTGAGCGCGCTGAGCTGCTCCTCCACCGTTTCAATGCCGATGGTTTTCTTTCCGTTTTCAATTGCCGTTTGCTCAAAGAATTCATCCACCGTTGCCTCCATATCATTGCCCATCATCAGCTCGGTGATAAGTCCTGAGGTAAAGATGGGCATCAGCCTGTCAACCAGCAATCCGTACATCCCCAGATTTTCAGCGGCAAAATTTTTCACAAGCCGGTAATCCGCTTCGCTCAGCAGCATGTCGAGCGTGGTGTCTTTCATCGTGATGTAACCGAGCATGGCGAGGGGGTTCTGCATCATTTCACCCGGAAGTATTTCCAGTGCAACGGCTTCGCATTCGGTGAGCTTTGGCAGCACCGAATCGCCAAACTCATGCGCCCGCCTGTCGCGCGAGTGCATCGTGCCGTAGAGGTAAGAGGGCTGGGATAGCTGTGAAGATTCAATTTTCCAGAGGAGGGAGTTGGATTGGGCAACAAGGGAAATACAGGATGTGACGTAACCAATAATTGCCAAAAGAAATTTTGACGACATACTAACTGCGTTGCCGGATGCTGCAGTGTTCAATCACTGAAATTCAATCACTGAAATTAATGCTTCCATAACTAAAATGCTTCCTTAATAATTGATGGCTCGTCCACATTCAAATGAGCTAATTGTTTCTCAATTGCATCCATCATGGGCGGAGGTCCGCAGATGTAAAATTTCTTGCTGAAGTCGCTGATGTTTGCTTTGAGAAAATCTTCCGTGATAAATCCGTGCGCATAGCTATCCGCTTTCTCGTCTGACAAAATATTAATGAAATTCTTGCCCAACAGCTTTTCAAATTCCTGCCGGAGAATAATATCGGCTTTTGTCTTGTTGGCAAAGATGAGCTTGTTCTCACCTATCTCATTTTTTGACTGAAGATACCTGATGATGGAAATGAATGGCGTTACTCCCGCTCCTCCGGCAATAAATACGCCTTCTCCTTTGTAGGCGATTGTACCAAAGACATCGTTCAGGATTAATTCATCATCTTCCTTCAGCGCGAGCAATTCATTAGTAACGCCCTTGTTCGCAGGATAGGTTTTGATGGTGAATTGAAGATAGTCATCACTGGGCAGGCTCGTAAAGGTGAAAGGTCTTCCTTCATTTAGCCAGCCTTCCTTATTTATAAAAATTTCCGTGGCTTGACCAGGTATGAAAGTGAATTGCTGCGGTTTTTCAGTGACAATCTGCAACACGTCATGCGTAATCTTACCAATTGATTTTATTTTCACAATATGCTTTTCCATGCTATTGAGTTCTTAGTTAGTTATAAATGTAAAATGATTTTAGCCAAATAAAAGTTTGTATGGGCAGCATTATGCCGCCAAATCAGACTCGTCATCCAAACGCAAACCGGACCTCCAAAGGGACTAATCAAAAGAAAGGCAACTTTGACGAACCTATCGGTGATTTCAAGGAACACACGTGACGAACATTCTTATTCAAGGAACACACGTGACAAACGTTCTTATTGAAGACAACGATAATAAATGTGTAGTGAGCATTGTTTCGCTTTGGGAAATCGCAATTAAATTCGTTTGTTTCATGCTATTCCTTCCTTCTCTGGTGTCATGGTTCATCCGGCAGCGGATGGAATCTATTCAGCAGGCAGCCCATCATCCCATTGAAACACAGGAAAGGCTGCTGCGTGAGCTGCTGCAGGCAGCCCGGCTCACCGAATGGGGACAAAAATTCGATTACGCCTCCGTCAAAACTCCCCGGCAATTTTCAGAGCGCGTACCGCTTCAGGATTACGAATCGCTCAAGCCGTTCATTGAACGGATGATGAAAGGCGAGCAGAACGTTTTATGGCATAGTGAAATCACCTGGTTTGCCAAATCATCCGGCACCACGAGTGACAGGAGTAAATTCATTCCCGTCAGCCAGGAAGGTTTGAACGGCTGTCATTTCAAGGGCGGGCGTGATACGCTTGCAGTATATTGCCACAATCATCCGGGCACGAAGATATTTTCCGGCAAAGGCTTGCTCATGGGCGGCAGTCATCAAATCCATCAGCTCAACGAAGACTGCCGTTACGGTGACGTTTCTGCGGTGATGATGCAGAATATGCCGCTGCTGGCGCATTGGCTCAAAACACCCGAATTGTCCGTGGCGCTGATGGATAACTGGGAAGAAAAACTGGAGCGCATGACGGAAATCACCATCAGGCAAAACGTCACGCATCTGGCAGGCGTGCCCACGTGGACGCTGATTCTGCTGAGAAAAATTCTGGAGAAAACCGGAAAGCAAAATATAGCCGATGTCTGGCGCAATCTGGAACTGTACATTCATGGCGGGGTGAGCTTCACGCCCTACCGCGAGCAATTCAAAAATCTGATTCAGTCTGACAACATGCATTACGTTGAAACATACAATGCCTCCGAAGGATTTTTTGCTTTGCAGGATTCGGAAAACTCCGATGACCTGCTGCTGCTGACGGACAATGGAGTTTATTATGAGTTTTTGGAAGCAGCCTCACCCCCGCCCCCTCTCCCAGGGAGGAGAGAGTCCGAACGGAATGTCATTTCCAAGCTCATCCCGCTTGCGGAAGCGAAGGTTGGAAAAACTTATTCCCTTGTGATTTCCACCAGCAGCGGATTATGGCGCTACCAAATAGGCGATACGGTACAGTTTACTTCCATCCGTCCTTACAAAATAAAAATTGCCGGACGCACCAAACATTTCATCAACGTATTCGGGGAAGAAGTGATGGTAGATAATACCGACCGCGCCATTGCCGAAACGTGTAAAAAAACCGGTGCAGTTGTCTCCGACTATACCGTTGCTCCGATTTTTCTGGAAGGGAACAAAAAAGGCGGACACGAATGGCTGATTGAGTTTGAAAAAACTCCTGCTGATTTGAAGGAATTCACTTTCCTGCTTGATGAATGTTTGCGTTCGCTGAATTCCGATTATGATGCCAAGCGCTTCAAAGACATTGCCCTGCGGCTTCCGGCAGTTCATTCGCTGCCGCAGGGCACATTTTACAACTGGCTGAAATCGAAAGGGAAATTGGGAGGACAGAATAAAGTGCCGAGGCTGGCCAATGACAGGAAGCTGATAGAGGAAATTCTGACATTCATTAGCTGAATTTTCTGCCGCAAATCACTTAGCTTTATTTACGTCATGCAACCCATCAAAGGCAGAGGCGCCCAAATCAAAGCTGCGAATCCGTTTCTCTCCGCTGAATATGTGACCGAGCATTTCGAAGGTCTGGATGAGGAGTTTGAAATCTCATCGAAAACAAAATTTTTCGAAGAACATCCGAAAAAAATCATTAACAGGGTTGACAGCCCCGACATCGGGATGGATTACAGCATGAATCCCTATCAGGGCTGCGAGCATGGATGCGTATATTGCTACGCGCGGAATACACATGCCTACTGGGGCTTCAATGCAGGGATTGATTTCGAGCAGAACATTATCGTGAAGCCAAACGCGCCTGAGCTTCTCGAAAAGCAAATCACGCACCCCAACTGGAAAGTCGCGCCCATCATGTTTTCGGGCAACACCGATTGCTACCAGCCGGTGGAGCGCAGACTGGGTATTACACGCAGGATGCTGGAGGTGCTGGTGAAATACCGCCATCCGGTGGGGATGATTACCAAGAACAGCCTGATTCTGCGCGACCTCGATTTGCTGCAGGATTTGGCGAAAGACAATCTGGTGAGCGTTGCGGTTTCGATTAATTCCCTTACAGAAGAGTTGCGCCAGAAAATGGAGCCGCGCACCGCATCATATCCAAAGCGCCTGGAGGTAATTCAAAAACTTTCTGAAAAAAATATCCCCGTCAGCGTGATGGTGGCGCCCGTGATTCCGGGATTGAACGACCATGAGATTCCCAGCGTGATTAAGGCGTCAGCGGAGCGTGGCGCAAGCGGAGCAGGCTTCACCATCGTGCGGCTGAATGGCGAAATCGGAAAAGTATTTGACGACTGGATTCGCAAGACTTTTCCCGGCAAGGCTGATAAAGTGCTCCACCGCATTCAAGCCTGCCATGGCGGTCGCCTCAGCGACAGCCGGTGGGGAAAACGGATGCGCGGAGAGGGCAGCGTAGCCGAATCAATTCACCAGATGTTCAGGATAGCTTGCGCAAAGTATTTCAAGGACAGGAAACCGTTTGAATTCAACCTGTCGGCATTCCGGGTGCCCGCGGCTCAGATGGAGTTGTTCTGAATTCATTCCGATTAAGCTATTTCAGTTTTCTCTTTCAATCGTAAACTGCACCAGCTGTTCGAGGCTCACACGCGCGGCATTCTCAGGAAACGAACGCAGGATGCTGAAAGCCTCATCGCGGTAAGAATTCATCTTCCCGATGGAATACTCCAATCCTCCGCTCTGCTTTACATATTGCAGCACTTCCTTCACCTTCTTCGGGTCTTTGTTGTGATTCTTGAAAACGTTGATGAGCCATCGCTTTTCAGATGAAGAGGCTTTATTGAGGGCATAAATAAGCGGCAACGTCATCTTCCTTTCCTTGATGTCAATGCCGCGGGGTTTGCCGATGTCGGCTTCGCCATAATCGAACAAATCATCCTTGATTTGAAACGCCATGCCGATTTTTTCTCCGAACAGGCGTGTCTTCTCAATTCCTTCAGCAGCACTAATCACCGAGGCAGCGCCACTGGCGCAAGCCGAAGCAATCAGCGATGCGGTTTTCTGCCGGATGATTTCAAAATAGATTTCCTCCTGGATGTCGAGCCTGCGGGCTTTTTCGATTTGCAACAGCTCTCCCTCACTCATCTCCTTCACAGCCGCAGAAAAAATTTTCAGCAGGTCGAAATAATCGTTATCCAGCGAAAGCAGCAGCCCGCGTGAGAGCAGGTAATCACCCACCAGCACGGCAATCTTATTTTTCCAGAGGGCGTTAATGGAAAAAAATCCTCTGCGCATATAGGCATCGTCCACCACATCATCATGCACCAGCGTGGCGGTATGCAGCAGTTCCACCAGCGAGGCGGCAACATACGTCTTGTCGGTAACCTCCCCGTGCAGTTTGGCGGCAAGAAAGACAAACATCGGGCGCATCTGCTTGCCCTTGCGCTGGATGATGTAGTAGGTGATTCGGTCGAGCAGGGGAACGCGGCTCTTCATCGCTTCACGGAACTTCCGCTCAAAAATCTGCAGCTCTTGTTCGATGGGCGCTTTGATCTGATTAAGGGAAAGAGGCATACCACAGCCTTGTTTGCTTGCAAGATAAGAATAAGAAGTTTGCCGGATTATGCTGACAAGCCGTTATTGATTTAATAAGCAGGATAGCAGTTCCAAAGATTCTTAGCCTCTGTAAAATCCGGCATTTCAAAATGCGTTACTTTCCCATAGAGCGCATTTCTCCCACGGGGAACAACTCAAGTCTTTCCTACTTTTGCCAAAATTTTTCCTGATTGAAACAGGTTCGCTCAGTCATTGAAATTGTTGTTTTAACTGCTTGTTTTTCATTTCCATCAATATCTCAAACCCTTATCATCACCGGAAAAATCAGTGATGCAGCAACCGGAGAGGCTATTCCCTTTGCCAACGTCTATGTGCCCGGTAAGTTTATCGGCACTTCTTCTGATATCAACGGCTACTATAAGCTGGAAGTGAAGGTGAAGACGGATTCCCTTGCAGCATCGTCATTGGGCTACAGCACCGTAGCTAAAAAAATTTCACCTGAAATTTTTCAGACCATCAATTTTGAGCTGCTCAGCGAAAGCATCGGGCTGAAGGAAGTGGTGGTATCGGCTGGCGAGCCGCCTGAAGTCATATTTTTCAGGAGAATCGTACGGGCGAAGTCTCGCAATAATCCCCACAGGTACAGAACCTTTCAATACGAATCCTACAACAAATATCAGATTGACTTCGACAATGTCACCCCAAAAGATTTGGATAAAAACATCCTGCTGAAGGGGTTTGAGTTCCTGAAGGATTACATAGACACCCTGAGCGAAAAGGGGAAATCCACGCTGCCGGTTTTTCTGGTGGAGCAGATTTCAGATGATTATGAGCAGACGGAGCCGAAGCGGGTGGTTGAGCGCG
>DATLYB010000244.1:0-5435 GCA_035575215.1 Chitinophagales bacterium | reverse complement strand
GTAAGCACATACCGCTCGGTTTCTAAGTATCTTCGATTAAAGCTGGATGATTTGTATTGAATAATTTAGAGTTTGGAGTTTACAGGCAGAATTGTATAGCTCCAAACTTCCGAACTAACTTTAAACTTTAAACTCTGAATCTTATATGGCAAAGTATATGGCAAAGCCCTTGTTTTCAGTAAAAAAAGAACAGTCTCAGAAGCCCGCCTTTATCTTCGGTAAAATCAATTTCATTTTGATGATTGCCGGGATTATGGTTATTGCCGCAGGCTACTTGCTGATGACGGGCGGTGCGCCCGATGACCCTGCCGTGTTCAATGCCGATGAGAAATACAGCTTCCGGAGAATTACGCTCGCCCCCCTTGTTATTCTGATTGGATTTGTCATTGAAGTGTTCGCAATTTTTGTAAAAGCACGAGATTAGTTTAAAGCATAAAATTAAGTTTAGAGTTTCGGTTTAGTGTAAACTTTAATCTTTTACTTAAAGCCTTCATCGTTGGCAAAGTATAATGAACCTCAGTCTGCAATTACAAGCTCAAGCCGGCAGATTGATGCCGATTGATATTGAAAAGGGCGCGGTGCTGCTCGTCAACAAGCCTTACGAATGGACCTCATTCGATGTGGTGAAAAAAATCAGGAACGCATTGCAAAGGAAGTTTAACAGGAAAATCAAAGTAGGACATGCCGGAACGCTTGACCCGCTTGCCACCGGCCTGCTGCTGATTTGTGTCGGTAAGGCAACCAAAGCGATTGAATCATTCACCAACCTGGACAAAGAATACACCGGAACGATGCACCTCGGAGCCACCACCCCCTCCTTTGATTTGGAAACACCTGTTGATAAAAATTTTCCTGTGGAACACATCACACCGGAGCTGGTGCGTGAAACGACAAAAAAATTTTTGGGAGAATCTAAACAAAGTCCGCCCGTTTTCTCCGCGGTGAAGGTTGACGGAAAACCGGTTTACAAGAAAGCGAGAAAGGGACATCACGTGGAGATTAAGCCGCGAAATATCAGCATTGACTTGTTTGAAATCACAGATATTCAATTGCCCCTGGTGAAATTCCGCGTGCGATGCAGCAAAGGCACCTACATTCGCTCGCTGGTGCATGATTTCGGCAAAGCTCTTGGCAGCGGGGCTTATCTGCATGACTTGTGCCGGATAAAGATTGGTGAGTTTTCTATTGAGAAAGCTATCGAATTGAATGAATTAATTCAGCAAATAAGCGAAAGGTAACCCATCCGCTTCATACCTTTAATCCGACATGAAATTCAATAGCTGATAACTGCAATTTTTTTCAGCCATTCCCTGCTGTTTATTTGCTGAATCATGAACTCAGCAACATCCGCGCGTGAGATTTTCGGGAAGCCTTTCATGGGGAGCCTTTCTCCTACTCTGTATTTGCCCGTTTGCGTCCCGTTGGTCAGCCCAGTGGGATATACTAATGTCCAATCCAGGCTGCTGCTTCGAAGCATATTGTCGCCTATCTCTTTATCAGCGAAAACGTCTTTTACAACAAATCTGTACATCAGTTTCTGAATGAAATTTGCCTGATTAAAAGTTTCACCCACTCCGAAAGCGGAAAGAAATATTATCCGCTTCACGCCAGCGGTATTCATTGCCGGAATAAGCAACTCCGTGGCATTCGCAATCAGGTGATTTGGCTTAAGGGACATGCCGACTCCGAGCGCGCTGAGAACAACATCTTTCCCTTCCAGCGCTTTCGAAAGAGAAGCTTTATCCAGCACGTTCCCTTTGACAATGGTAAGTTTAGGGTGTACCTGTTTTAGTTTCGAAGGCTCGCGCACGAAAGCAGTCACTTCATAACCCTTTTCCAAGGCTTGCGAAACAAGCTGCTGACCGGTGCCTCCCGTTGCTCCTAAAATCAAAATTTTCATGCGCAAAAAGTATGAACGTATTTTGTAACTGACGTTCCGGACTGCTGAAACTACATCCTCACTTTGTCCATTTCACCATTCGTCCTTGTATTTTTTACAGCATCACATCCTTCGCTTTCACTTCTGTTTTTTGCAGCTTCTTTCCGAAGTTGGCGTCCAGCACATTGCGGATAGCGCCATACTGCCTGAACTTTTTCATCAGTGCATCTTTCATTGCAGGATGAGTAATCTTAACAATGTTGGCTGAAACAATATAGCAATTGTCAACAATGCTTCCTGCCAAATCATTATAGTAAGAGTTGAGGCTCTCTAAATCCGCAGCATTGTAGGTTCTTTTATGCGTCACCGTGTCTTCGGTATAGCTGACAGGGGGTTCGTTTTGCTTCACTTCATCAAAATAATCGGCAGCCTCTTTCAGCGGGTCGAGATATTTTTTATTGGAAGTGATGGCTTTCAGCATTTCGGCATCACCCAGCGCCTCGAAATCAATTTTAGCGCCTTCATAATCAAAAGCAACGAGCTTGGCAAAAGCACGGGCTTTACCCGCCTTATTTGCTTCACCAGCTTTTTCATAAAAGTTACCCGCCATTTCAAAGTTGCCCTTCTCCTCAGCCATTTTCGCCATGCCTGCAAGGGCTTCCGAATTCTTTTTTTCCGCATACATCTCGGCAACTTTATTGTAAAGTGCATCGGCATCCGATGTCTGCCCTTCTTGATACAGCCTGTCTGCATATTTTTTGATTCCATCGGCAATGCCGCCTTTATCATAGGCAGTATAGGCATTATAGAAATCGCCCGATTCATAGTAGAGGTCACCTGCTTTTTTGAATCCCTCTTCCGTATTCAGCTTCAGGTAAACCTCAGCCGCCTTGCCTTTATCGCCACCAGCGATGTATTCGTTTGCTATCCGGTCAATTTTTGTGTTCACTTTCCCCATTGCATAGTACTCAGCCGCTTTCATGTAATACTCTTTGCCCCGGTTATAGTAAGCATCGCCTGCTACTTCATATCCTTCAGCTGTTGCTCCGCCCTTTGTGAAATAATCAATGGCTTTGCGCACATTTTTGGCTTCGTTTTTCGGGTCGTCAAAAGCTGTTTCAATCATTTTATTTCCTACCTTTTTGTAGCCTTCCTGCTTATCAGCTTTATCGCAGAAACCGTAATAAAGAACAGCATTTTTAATATCTCCTTCCTCCAGATAAGAATCGGCAATTTTCACAAACTGTGACTTGTCAAGCCTGGCGCTTCTTATCAGGTCAGCCGCCTTTTTATAATACTCCGCTTTCTTGGCAGGGTCAGTCGTTTCTTTTGCTTTCACTATGTAGCCATCCACCTTTGCCTCTTCTTTGCTTTGCGCATGCACAGCAAGGGAAAGCAGCATCACGACAATCAGAGAAAAAAAATCAGAGAAGGGAATTGCAGTTTTCATGGCTTTAAGTTTTAAGACTGGCTGTCAAAATAGGAAATTTTGCGGGTTTAAAAAACAAGGTGAAAAAAAAGCACATTGGCTTTCACACCATCACGTGCAAGGAATATCCATGGTGAGATTAATAAATTAAACTGAAACTGACGGATGGGATGGAACATACAAGGGTAAGCCGCTAAATCCGGATGTTTTCGCTTATCATATGGAAGTTGTTTTTTGTGACGGCACACGACTCATCCTCCGGGAGTCCATATAAAAAAGGAAGTGTTACATTACTCCGGTAAAACAGTTGCTTCAGGAAACTTGCGGTACTTAGCAACGCGATTAACCCAAATTACGCAATGGAGTTTCCAATGTGAACAGGATTTTTCCGAAGCCTTCGAAAGTTTGAAACTTTTGGAAAGTGTTTCTTAAAGTCTGGATTTTTTTGACTACCTGCTGCCAACTGTAAACTTCGATTCCAAGACTGCGCCAAGTAAGTAAAAAACAACTTTTCTAACTTGGGGTATCGACAAGCTTCCTGTTCAATTCAGTTTTGAAATGTATAAAAAGCCATTCGATGGTAAATCGGGAAGACGCTTGAAAAACAAATCGGTGAAGGTGTACCGGCTGATGCTGCTGCTGGGCACAAAGTCATCCGGTTTAGTGTGCCTTTAACCTAATTTTTTTCGGATGATAACAGTAGAAAAATTACTAACAAGCGGGAGGGAAAACTAAGTGGAGTTTAGAGCTTAGAAACTTAGAGTTTAGAGTTTGAAGTTTGGAAGTTCCAAACTTCAAACTCTAAACTTTGAATCTAAACTTTAACGCCATATAGGGAATTCACCGTCTTGATGATTCTTGCAGAAACCTCATACGGATTGGCATTCGATGCCGGACGCCTGTCTTCCAAATATCCTTTCCATCCGTTCAGAATCGTGGAAACGGGTATGCGGATGGATGCCCCCCGGTCGCTGACACCGTAAGTGAATTTGTCAATATGCTGCGTTTCATGAAGCCCCGTGAGCCGCTCATGATTATTAGAACCATACACTGCAATATGTTCTTTATGCGTCTTTTCAAATTCCTTCATCAGGTCTTTTACCAGTTGCTCACCGCCTACTTCACGCAGATCGCTGAACGAAAAGTTGCAATGCATGCCTGAACCGTTCCAGTCGCCCTTAATCGGCTTGGGATAAAACTCCACATACACGCCATATTTTTCTGACACGCGGTGCAGCAGGTAGCGGGCTATCCACAAATCATCGGCTGCGCGCTTTCCCTTGCCAAAACACTGAAATTCCCATTGTCCCAGCATCACTTCGGCATTGATGCCCGTAATGGCGATGCCGGCTTTCAGGCATAAATCCAGGTGCTCTTCGACAATTTCGCGACCGGTAACATTCATGTGGCCTACCGAACAATAATACATTCCCTGCGGAGCGGGATAACCGTTTTCCGGAAAACCCAGCGGTCTGCGGTTTTCTCCAACTAAAGTGTATTCCTGCTCGAACCCGAACCAGAAATCATCATTATCAGCATAAGCAGCGCGCTTATTGGAAACGTGTGGCGTTCCATCGGGATTTAGCACCTCACACATTACCAGCCAGGCGTTTTCGCGCCCCGCATCCCAATAGGTCGCCACGGGCTTCAGCAGCAAATCAGACTTATGACCGCTTGCCTGCTGTGTGGAACTGCCGTCAAATGACCATTCAGGACAGAATTCCAGTTCGCCATTAAACTCATTGCGCTCAATGACTTTCGTTTTGCTTCTCAGGTTTGGTTCGGGCGTATAGCCATCCAGCCATACATACTCGAGCTTAAATTTTGCCATGTTTTTTAAATTTTTTTTTGATTTGGTGAAAAAATAAGGCGTAAAGGTAAATTTTTTTTAAAAAAATTTTCCGAAAGCCTTAAAAATTATTAACAGGTTGTAAACATTTTTATGAATTATTGGACTTGATGAGAAATTTTTTAACAGCCAAAGGTTTTTTTAAAGTTCATGGAAGAAATAACTCCTGTGTCACATTTGTTGAAAACTGCCATTCGGAGATTCATAAATCCTGCATACCTTCACCGCCCTAAAACCAAAAATTTCATGCAACACTTAAAAACCGCTTTTATCGCAAT
>DATLYB010000243.1:0-2711 GCA_035575215.1 Chitinophagales bacterium | reverse complement strand
TGCGCGCAGGGATGGGGTGAAGATTGTGAAGCTCTCCATTCCCACACCTGCGGAAGATAAGGCGGAAGTGGTGAAGCTATTCAAAGAGGCCATCACACCGAAAACGAAAGCGATAGTGGTTTGTCATATCATGTACACTACCGGGCAAATCATGCCTGTGCGTGAAATCTGCGACATGGCGCACGCGCAGGGCATTGAGGTGCTCGTGGATGGCGCGCATTCCTTTGCCCAGCTTGATTTCAAGATTCCCGACTTGCACTGCGATTATTTCGGCACCAGCCTGCACAAGTGGCTGTGCGCCCCGTTTGGCTGCGGCATGTTATATATGAAGAAAGAAAAGATTGCGAAAACGTGGTCGCTGTTTGGCAGCCCTGCTGACCAAAGCGCAATGATGAACAAGTATGAGCACCTCGGCACGCGCTCATTCCCGGCTGAGCTGGCGATTAACGAAGCCATTGACTTTCACAACGGCATCAGCACGCAGCGTAAAGAGGCGCGCCTGCGCTACCTGAAAGACTATTGGGCGAATGCCGTTGCCGCATTGCCCAAAATAAAATTCAACACTTCGCTGAAAAAAGAATTCTCATGCGGCTTGTGCCACTTCAGCATCGCGGGCATGACGGGCGATGAAATTCACCGCAAGTTGTTTGACGAGCACAGGATTTACACCACGCTGCTGCGGCATGATGAGTTCGATGGCGTGCGCGTGACGCCCCATGTCTATACCAAAATTTCCGATTTGGACAGACTGGTGGAAGCGGTAAGGATGATGGCGGCATAACGGACGAATAACTTCATATTTGGGTCCAAGCTTATGGCACTGCCCAAGGATAAACTCACCCGCAAGGAAAAATTCGCCCAGCAGCGCGAGGAAGCGCTGAGGCAGAAGAAGCAAACAGCCGTTGCCGGACACGGAAGTAAGCAACGCCTTGTGCTGGGGCTGACGCTTTCGCTCATTGCATTCCTTCTTTATGCCAACACCCTGGGGCATGAGTTTGTGCTCGATGATTCCAATGCCGTCACCGAAAATCACATCGTCAAGCAGGGGATAAAAGGTATTCCCGAATTGCTGAAAACCGACTACCGCGCGGGCTATTGGACTGCGAAAGGCACCCTATACCGCCCGCTGTCACTGGTGATGTTTGCCGTTGAGTGGGAACTGTTTCCTAATAATCCTTTTCCCGGACATCTGCTCAATGTGCTACTGTATGCCCTCACGGCTTACCTGCTGTTCATGCTGCTATGCAGGCTGCTGCCGTCAGTTTCTATGCTGCTTCCGTTTTTGGTTACGCTGCTGTTCATCGCACATCCCGTCCACACGGAGGTGGTTGCCAACATCAAAAGCCGTGATGAGATTCTTTCGTTTTTGTTTGTGCTGGGCGCGCTGCATCTCACGCTCAATTATCTGAAGTCGGATAAGATGATGACGCTGGCAGGAGTTGCCGTGCTTTACTTCCTGTCATTCATGGCGAAGGAAAGCTCCATCACGATGCTGGCAGTGGTGCCCGCGATGCTTTATTTCTTTACAGATGCGCCATTGAAAAAAAACCTAATGGTCACCGGCTTCTTTGCAGCGGGAGCTGCCGTCTATTTGGTGCTGCGCAAGATGGTACTGGGTGAAATAAAAGACATTCCCGATGTGCTGCTGATTGATAATTTCATGCGAGCCGCCACGGATTTCGGAACGAAAACAGCCACCGCCATGAAGATTCTCGGAAAATATCTGTGGCTGCTGTTTTTCCCGCATCCCCTTTCGATTGACTATGCTTACAATGAAATCCCCATCGTGGATTGGAAGAACTGGAAGTCGCTGCTTTCGCTGGCACTCTACGTGGCGCTGGCCGTGATTGCTTTGCTGCGCTTCAAAAAGAGAGAGGTATGGGTGTTCGGAATTATCTTTTACCTTATCACTATTTCGCTCTATTCGAACCTCATCATCACGATTGGTTCGGGATTTGGCGAACGGTTTCTGTACGTGCCTTCCCTCGGATTTTGCATCACAGTGGTGGCGCTTCTTGGATTACTTCTGAAAGCCGGGAGGGAACCAAACTCTGGAAATGTGTTCGGGATTTTTTCCCGAGGCAAGGCGCTTACCGCTATGGTGGCGTTGCTGTCGGCAGCGGGGGCGGTGAAAACGGTGGCAAGAAGTGCGCAATGGAAAGACCACTTTTCCATCTATTCATCTGACGTGAAGCACGCGCCCGGAAGCGCGCGCCTGCATTATTGGTATGCCAATGAGTTGATGAAGGAGAAGGCGATGAAAGCGCCAACGGATGAGGAAAAAAACAGGCTGCTGGATGTTTCCATCCGCGAATACAACAAGGCGCTGGAGATTTTTCCTGATTATGCCGATGCCTACGGGCAGCGGGGACTGGCATATTACCGCAAGGGCGAAAGTGACAAGGCGGAAGCTGATTACAAGCGCGCCATTGAATTGGAAGTGGGTCAGTGGAAGGTGTATAACAATCTGGGGGTGATTTATGGCGAACGCAACAACCTGCCCGAAGCCATGAAATATTTCAAGCTGGCGCTGAAAGTTGACAGCCGGTTCCCCGACCCCTACCGCAACATCGGCAGCATCTACCTGATGCAGGGAGATTACGATAGCGCTCTCAAAAATTATCAGGATGCGCTGAAATACTCCACCATTGCAGATAAGGACTTACGGGTGGAGGTGTATAACTATATGGCAATGTGCTATGAGAAAAAAG
>DATLYB010000242.1:0-2498 GCA_035575215.1 Chitinophagales bacterium | reverse complement strand
AACAACAAATCCATGCTTTGTTTTGAGGCGTTTGAAAGGCGCTTTTATTTCCTGTGATGATGCAGTGAAACACAGCACGCATAATAATACTGCCGGGCAGCATTTCAGACTGAATAAGAAAGATTGCCGGACTTTCAAAACAGATTTTTTCAGGCAAAGAACGAAAAGGAAGCCCAGATTTTTAACATAAACTTCCAACAAGCGTGATATTTTGTTAGGTTAGCGTCCCCGTTCTGCATGATGCCGGAAGCCGCTCCTCAGATTGAACCCTCCTGGAAAGAAATTCTTGATGAAGAATTTCAGAAGCCCTATTTCCGGCAAATCAAAATGACGCTGGTGGAGGAAAAAAAGAAGGGCTTCACCATTTATCCGCCCGGTCCGCTCATCTTCAACGCCTTTAACCTGACGCCCTTTGATGAGGTGAAGGTTGTCATCCTTGGTCAAGACCCCTATCATGGCAAAGGACAAGCTCATGGATTGTGCTTTTCCGTTCCGCAGGGTATTGCTCCACCGCCTTCACTCGTCAATATTTTTAAAGAGCTGCATGATGATTTAGGAGTGCCGCTTCCCAATCACGGTAATCTCGAAAAGTGGGCAAGACAGGGAGTGTTTCTTCTTAACGCCATCCTCACGGTGCGTGACGGTGAACCCGCCTCGCACAGCAAAATCGGCTGGCAGGATTTCACCAATTCAGTAATAAATAAACTTTCAACCTTGCGTGCCGGAATTGTTTTCCTGTTGTGGGGAAAGTTCGCGCAGGAGAAGGAAATTCTCATTGATGGTTCGCGCCATCACATTTTAAAGGCAGCGCATCCTTCTCCCTATTCCGCCAGCGGCTTTTTCGGATGCAGACATTTCTCCGCCACCAATAAGATTTTGCAGCATGAGGGGTATAACCCGATTGATTGGAAGCTGGATTAATTAGTAATCAGATAAGGCGATTCGTTTATTCGATGACTGTGAAAAAAAGGAAAGATGAATTTCAATTAATGAATCATCGTTAGCAAATCAACAATCACTGAACCTGGTATGCATTCACCCATCCGTCACAATCACCGGCAATCACTACCCGCCTGCCTGTTTCAAATAAATCAGCCGAAATGAACGGGGTGCAGGAAGGAAGAGGAAACGAAGGGTTCAGTTTGTAACCCGAATCGGCATAGTAAATCTTCTTTCCCTTTCTCGACAAAAAGCCAATGCCGCGCATATTTCCTTCGCTTACTAAAAAGGCATCATCAATTTTATCAGCAAATGCCGGAGAAGCTATCTCCGTATATCTCTCGTCATAAACTTTTGCTACGAGCGAGTCAACAAAAATCATCTCATAAATGTCATCATTATTCAGGTCGGCATAGATGAAATCGAAAAAGCTTTTCGGAATCGCATCCTGTTTCTGGCTGCTAAATGACCCGTTACGATACACTTTGTAAATGTTGCCTTCCTGGTCGGCATTCACTAATTGAAAATTATTCTTCGCTGTACGCAATTGAAAATCCGTGGTGAAAGATTTACCCAGCTTGATAGGTTTCTCCCTGCGCTCGCCCTTGCGGTTAAGGAAAAAAAATTCCCCCGCGTCATTCATGGCGATGAGATAATCTTTGCCGTCCACCGCGACATATTTAAGCGGAAACCGGACATTACCCACATTCGGCAGCGGGCTCCACCCCGGCAACGGCTTGCCGCTTTTGTAATAACCATAGATGTTTCCATTGCTGCACGCCACAAACAGGCGGTAATCTTTTTTCTTTTCATAATCCACCAGCAGCATGCCGTTGGTGGCGGAAGCCGGCAGTCTGACGGGATAATCGGCTACGTTTTCGCCCTTGCGGTCAATGATGTAGATTTTCCCTTTGGTGTTGAAAGCATATTGCAGTTTGGTGTTCTCAAAAAAGTCAATCAGATATATCTCGCTCATAACGGGTCCATCCAGTTGCCGTTTCCAAAGGATTTTTCCGTTTTTCGTCAGCAGGTAGATGTTATGCAGCGAATCCTGCATCAGGATTTCTTTTTCACCGGTGTAATGATTAATCACAAACGCAGGCGTACCGGTCGGCATGCCTTCCAGTTTCACCTGCCATATCCGGTTTCCCCGCTCTTCCGCCTGTGGCGAAAACTGGATATAGCCGTTGGTGAAAAAAATATCCTGGTAATTATTGAACTGCAGCGCAATGGGGCTGAATTTGACAAAATTCTTTTTTCCCTTGCGGATGTCACTTGCCAGCGCATTGCTTAATAGACGGTTGAGAAGCTCCACCGAACGTGCAGTATTGAAGTAAATATAAAAATTGGAGGTGGTGGTGAGGTTTCTTTCAAAGACCATATAATCAGGGTCTGCTGAAAGAGTTTGCCTCTCCCTGTTATTCTCAAGTACGGTCTTGATGACCGACAGGTTGCTGGCGAATATCACGTAGTTGTCAATAATGGTGTAGAAGGGGTATGTTATTTTCAGGAAATGATGGTCGAACAGTTTGTTCAGCTCGTCATTCAGCGACAATTGT
>DATLYB010000241.1:0-5606 GCA_035575215.1 Chitinophagales bacterium | reverse complement strand
CTGGCGCTCACTGCCGGGGCAAGAACCGTGAAGCGTTTTTTTCAAAAGCTGGAGCATCCCGACCCCCGCACGTATGTGGGCAAGGGTAAAATGGAGGAAATTAAAAGCTATGTTCAGCATAAGGCGATTGACCTCGCCCTTATTGACGATGAAATCTCCCCTGCCCAGCAGCGCAATATTGAAAAAGAATTGCGCTGTAAAGTGGTTGACCGAAGCATGCTGATTCTCGACATCTTTGCCCAGCGCGCCCGCACTCAGCAAGCCACCACGCAGGTGGAACTTGCCCAGATGATGTATCTGCTGCCCCGCCTGCGCGGCATGTGGGAACACCTTGACCGCGTGAAGGGCGGCATCGGCATGCGCGGTGCCGGTGAAAAGGAAATTGAAACCGACAGGCGCATCATCAAGACGAAGATTTCAGCGCTGAAGGAAAAGCTGGAGAAGATTGATAAGCAGAATGCCACGCAGCGCAAGGCAAGGGGCGAGCTAATTCGCGTGGCGCTGGTAGGCTACACCAACGTGGGCAAATCAACGCTGATGAACCTGCTGAGCAAGTCGGATATTCTTGCAGAAAACCGACTGTTTGCCACGGTGGACACCACCGTGCGCAAGGTGGTGATTGACAACGTTCCGTTTCTATTGTCTGACACGGTAGGCTTCATCCGCAAGCTGCCGCATCATCTGGTGGAGAGTTTCAAATCAACGCTGGATGAAGTGCGCGAGTCGGATATCCTCCTGCATGTGGTGGACTTATCGCATCCGCATTTTGAAGACCAAATCAACGTGGTGAATCAAACCCTGGCTGAAATTGGCGCTAAGGATAAAAAAGTACTGCTTGTTTTCAATAAGCTGGATGCATTCGAGGAAAGCCACTTTGATAACTATCTGAGCGGAGACGTGAAGGAGCAGTTGCTAAGCGAGCTGAAAACCTCATGGGTGAAACGGACTGATGGCACCTGCCTGTTCATTTCAGCTACAAAAAAACGGCATATTGACGAATTGCGTTGCCGCCTGCTGCTGGAAGTGACTGATTTGTATCACAAACGGTATCCTTACAAGGCAGGGTATTTCTGAGGGTTGGCAGATGAGTTAAAGTTCAGCGTTTATTTACAACCTCCCACACCAGTTCGGGCTCAAACCCTTTCCCAATCAGGTAGGTGGCAATGCGGTCATTTCTGATGAGGTCATCTTTCAGTTCCGACAGCTCTTTTTGTTTTTTTCCGAAGACTGCTTGCAATACGTTCCTGTATTCGGCATCTTCAATTTCAGCCAAGCCTTCGTCAATCAATCGCTGGGGGATGTTTTTTTGCTGAAGGGCATGTTCGATTTTTATTCTTCCCCACTGATGCAGGTTGAACTTATCGCGGGCAAACGCTTTGGCATAGCGCGCTTCATTCACAAATCCCTTTTTATCCAGTTGGCGGATGATAGAATCAATGGATGATTCAGCGACTCCCAACTGTATTAATTTGATTCGGACATCCTGCTTGCAGCGTTCCTGAAACGCACAATAGCGTTCGATTTTATCAACGAGCCGTTTGCCGCTTGATTTTTTCAGGGGCATGGGCGTTTCGTAGTTTCGCATCCTTGCAGATTTATTCCCCATTCCTCTCGTGCAGTTGAGGGTGCCGGAATATCGCAGAGCCGCCATCCGGCATGACAGCGAATCTATGAAAAACCGCCAAGCCATCAGCCTCCTTTTTGCCGCCAACTCCATTTCGGGCTTTGCGCAGGGCATCAGCATCATCGCCATTCCGTGGTATTTCAACAATGTGCTGGGCTTGCCTTCCGTGTTCGGAACGGTGAACCTCATGGTCACCTCCATCTCGCTGATGTGGGGCTTGTATGCCGGTACGCTGATTGACCGCTGCAACCGCAAGAAAATTTTCATCATCACCTCTGCTGCCGGCTTTGTTATCCTGACAAGCATTTCCCTTTCCGGATTTTACCTGATGAGCCTGCCAGCCGTGCTGGTGAGCCTGGTTTACGCCACCACGTTTTTTGTTTACAACATCCATTATCCTGCCTTGTTTGCCTTCGCTCAGGAAATCACCGAGCCGAAAGATTATGGCAGAATCATTTCATGGATTGAGATTCAGGGACAGGCCACCACCGCACTGGCGATGGCGGTGGGAGCCATATTGTACAAAGGAACTGCTGACGGCTGCATCAACCTCTTCGGCTTTCCGGTGACGGTGGGGATGAACATCCGCCCCTGGCATCTGCACGAAATCTTCCTGATGGATGGCATCACTTACTTGATAGCAATTTTCCTCATTGCCAAAATCAGGTACAATCCCTCATCATTCCTCACGGCTGAGGTGACCGCCACCGTATGGGAGCGGCTGAAAACCGGGTATGATTTTCTGAAAAAACACTCGCTGGTGTTTCTTTTCGGCAATGCTTCCTTCTTCATCTTCGCCACCGTCATCGTCACCGGATTTCAGCTGTTCCCCACCTACATTCAGAACCATCTTCGCGGGGAAGCCGATGTTTTCGCCACCTTTGAAATGTATTTTGCGCTGGGAAGCATGGTGGCAGGAATGGCGGTGAGGCGGCTGTTTCAGCGCACCAACACTGTGATGGCGGTCATCCTCATGACGCTTGTCACTTCTGCTATTTATTTCCTCTGCATGGCGCCCATCAGCCTTTTGGTGTTTTACGTCATCGGCTTGCTTCAGGGGTTTTGCAACGCGGGAACGCGCGTGATGCGTATGACTTTTCTGTTTCACCACATCCCCAACAGCCTTATCGGCAGGACGGGTGGCGTGTTCATGATGGCAAATGTGCTGTTCCGCCTGCTGTTTTTCTACTTGCTGTCACGCCCGTTTTTCGTGACAGGAGATAACGTGATTTACAGCTTCGGAATCCTGGCGGTGTTTGTGCTGGTGTCAGCCATGTTGATGCTGGTGAATTACAAAAGGCTGGTTGAAATGCCGGAGATGCCTCACCCCTTCCCCTTTTCCAAAGGAGAAGGAAGCCAAAACTGATTTCCCTGAAGGATTACCCTTGGTAAAGGTTACCGTGAATAAGGAAGTGTTCATCAGCGCTCATCTGCGTAATCAGCGGGCGATGATTTTCTTAAAAGGAAAACCACAAACAGCATGGTACTGAGCAGCACTATCGCCACCGCCTGGTGCAGCACTCCCAGCGTTACGGGAACTTCGCCCCTGAAATGGAGCACCGTCAGGATTCCCAGCGCCACCTGGGCTATCGTGACAAGCAAAAGCAGGCGTCCGCCCGCTTGCAAAATATGATTTGCTCCTGCTTTTCTTATCCGGAAGAAAAAAATAACAACCAGAACGGTCAGTACATAAGCGGTAAGCCGATGTGTAAATTGTATCAGCGCTGGAGCGAAAATATTCGTATCGTAATGCAGAAAAGCAACGGGCGTCCAATTGGAAATAGAAAGCAGCACCTGCGGGATGATTCTTCCATTCATGAGAGGAAAAGTGGGATACAGAAGCCCGGCTCTCATTCCCGACATCAATCCGCCAAGAACAAGCTGAAAGGAAAGCAAGCCGAGCAGCGCCCATGCGAATTTTCTCAGAGAGCGGTTGTAAACGAAATCCCTTTGGCTAAAAAATTCAGACAAGCACAGCCACAGGCAATATCCAAACGTGACCAGCGCCAGTGACAAATGCAGCATGAGCCGGTAGGCATCCACCCAGGGGCGGTCAACCAAGCCGCTTTGAACCATAAGCCAGCCGAAGGCGGCAGCAACGGCTGCAAGCACGATAAGTACAAGCAGCTTCCGAATCAGGGCTGCAGAAAGTTTTTTCTGAAGCAGGAAAACCGCAAACGGAATTGCAAAGACAAAACCCATCAGCCTCGCCCATAGGCGATGCAGGTATTCCCAGAAGTAGATGAATTTGAATTCCCCCAGCGTCATCCCTTTGTTCAGCTTGTGATACTGCGGAGTGGCTTTGTATTTATCGAATTCGCGGCTCCAGTCATCCGCATTCAGCGGGGGCACCGTTCCCGTCACAATTTCCCATTTAGTGATTGAAAGCCCGGACCCTGTCAGGCGGGTGATTCCGCCCAGAATGATTTGAAAATAAATCATCACCACCCCCGTCAGCAGCCACCAGCCGATTTGTTTCTGAGCAGAACCGGTCATTTTTAAAATGACATCAAAGTTATCTTACTTCGTGCGGATGCAGCGCGGTCACGTAACAGCAATGAAAGTGCGCTTTCCCCGGCATGCATGCATTTAATTCTTACATCAGGATATAACGGGTTTATTTCTATCTTGCGGTAAATTTTTTGTGATGAACCCCCGTGCTTTTTTCCTGCTGATATTGCTGCTTCTGTTATTTCATCCGTCTTTTTCTCAATGGTGGAAACACTATCCTTACCGGGAAGATGGGACTGTGCTCACCTTTCCCGATGACGAAGGCTACCATCCGGGCAACGAGGTGGAATGGTGGTACACCACCGGCCACGTGACCGGGGACTCGACAGGGACCCACTACAGCTACATGGTGAGTTTCTTTTATTATGATACGATTCCCACTTTTGACGGATTTCGCATCTTCAACCTTGCCAATGACAACACGGGTGAATTTTATGACGAAACGCTTCCGGTTACCAGCTATACCACCCTTTCGGAAGACCACCTTGAAATCAAGGCTGCCGTGGGATTTCCGGGCGCACCTCACCAGGAAGAATGGACTACGCTGCGGGATTCCATGAACAACCTGCTCCCTTTCGAATATCATCTTAAAGCCAGCCAGGCAAACGGCTCCATTGATATGACTTATCGCAGCCTCGTGCGCCCGCTGATTCTTGAAAACGGATTCTTCTACCAGGGCGCCACCGGCTACACCTATTATTATTCATTGACGAAGATTGAAATCAGCGGCACCATCACAATGAATGGCGTAACGGAAACCGTACGCGGCACCGGATGGGTGGACCGGCAGTGGGGAGCATTCAACCCTTTTTATGGCGAGAAATACGAATGGTTCAGCATTCAGCTTTCCAACGGCATGGCGATGAACGTGTGGAATATTTTTACCCCTGACAACCGAATCCCCGACACGTCCACCTACCGCCTTTGCAGCGTGTATGTAGATGATTCCACCGATTGGGAACTGCATGACTTCCAGCTCACGCGCCTTCAATTCAACTGGATGCCTGACAGCCAGCAATGCTACTCACGCAGCTGGCGGCTGATTGATCAGCATTTCGACCTCACTTTCACCACGCTTCATACCAACAGCGAAGTGCAGTTGCCGTTCCGCTTCTTTGAGGGAGCCACAACCGTGGCAGGCACCGTGTACGGATACCCTGTTACCGGTGTCGGATTTGCCGAATGTCTGCATTCTTACTCACACCCGCAGGTAGAGCTGACGCTGCCTGCTGAAAATGCTTCATGGGATGGGGCCATCCCCTTTACTTGGAGATTGCTGAATCCCGATGACGGACGCCCGGTGTATTATGATGTTGAAATCAGCAGCGATAATGCTGCTTTCACAAAAATCGCTCACGCGCTCTCGGATACTTTCTATCAATGGAGCCCCGATGTGAATGCCGGAACAAATTTGTGGCTGAAAATAACCGGCTATTCCATTGACAGTTCTTTAACCGGCACTTACAGGATG
>DATLYB010000240.1:0-9408 GCA_035575215.1 Chitinophagales bacterium | reverse complement strand
AATCAACTCGCAGGAGATTCCGGCATCTTCGAGCAGATTGATGGCATCCTGCGCCACCCGTACGCAGGAGCCGTAAGTTACAATCGTCACATCGCTGCCTTCTTTCAACACTTCGGGAACGCCAAGGGGCACCGTGAAGTCGCCAATATTTTTCGGAAGTCTTTCTTTGAGGCGGTAACCGTTAAGGCATTCAATAATGAGGGCAGGGTCGTCAGAGCGGAGCATGGTATTGTAAAAACCAGCCGCACGCGTCATGTCGCGTGGAACGAGGATGTACATGCCGCGCAGCGAATGCAGCAGCATGCCCATCGGAGAGCCTGTATGCCAGATGCCCTCGAGCCGATGACCGCGCGTGCGCACAATGAGCGGGCAAATCTGGTTGCCCCTTGAGCGGTAATGCAACGTGGATGCATCATCAACAAGCGGCTGCAATCCGTAAATGAGGTAATCGAGATATTGAATTTCGGCAATGGGACGGAAGCCGCGCATTGCCAGACCAATTCCCTGCCCTACGATGGTTGCTTCGCGGATACCGGTGTCGAACACCCGGCTCTCCCCGTACTTCTTTTGCATCCCTGCAAACGCCTGATTCACGTCACCGATTTTGCCAACATCTTCTCCGAATGCCGTCAGCAGCGGATAGCGCTTCAGGTTTTCGTCAAAGCAGCGGTTTAGTATTTCAAAGCCGTTCAGCAGGGGTGCATCCTCATCATAGTCAGGCTTCACCTCCGCCACGTTCAACGCGCTCTTTGCCGAACTGCTGTATAGGAATGAACGATACATCTCAATACCTTCCCGCTCCAGCTGTCGTTTTTTTTCAACCAGTTGCTGGCGGGCTGGCGTAGTTTCCAAGCGCGTCAGGCGCAGCGCTTTTTTTACCATGCGCATCATATCTCTCCGCAACGGGTCACGGATGTTCAGCATCTCGTCCTTGACATGTGCTATCTCCTCCGATTGAGATGATTCGGCAGCCATCTCATCCAGTATAGCCGCGATTTCATCCACTTCCGCGCGAATCGGTTGAAGGAAACGCTCCCATGCTTTGTTTTTCCCTTCGATGACGCGCTGTTTCGCTTCATGTTCGATTGCATCCATCTGGTCATTTGTTGCAATCGCATTCCGCACAATCCATTCGCGCATTTTCCTGATGCAGTCGAATTCCCGCTCCCATTCCAGCCTTTCTTTTGATTTATAGCGCTCATGCGAGCCGGAGGTGGAGTGTCCCTGGGGCTGCGTGAGTTCCTTGACATGAAACACAGCCGGGATATGGGTTTCCCGAACCTTTCTGATTCCGTTCTCATACATCTGGCACAGGGAAGGGTAATCCCAGCCGAAGCATTCATATATATCAATGCCGTCACCGTTTTCATTCACTTTAAATCCCTGCAATATTTCCGATATGCTTCCTTTGGTGGTCTGCAATTCCCGCGGCACGGAAATACCGTAGCCGTCATCCCATACGGAAATTGCCAATGGAACCTTCATTACTCCGGCTGCATTCAGCGCTTCCCAAAAAATTCCCTCGGAGGTGCTGGCGTCACCGATGGTGCAGAAGACAACTTCGTTGCCGCTGTTTGAGAAACGCGGCTCCTTCAATTCTTTATTCTGCCTGAAAAGTTTCGAAGCCAAAGCCAGCCCTAATGCGCGTGGCATCTGGTGACCGGTGGAGGAGCCGTCAGCGGATGAATTGTAGCGTTCAGTGAGGTTCAGCCATGCGCTCTTTTCATCAACAAACCGGGTGGCGAAATGAGCGTTCATCTGGCGGCCTGCTGAATGCGGGTCTTCCTTCGGGTCGGGGTTGGCGTAAAGCTGCGCAAAGTATTGCTCAATGGTGACTTCACCCAGCGCGAACATAAATGTTTGGTCACGATAATACCCCGCCCTGAAATCTCCCTTGCGGAACGCTTTTGCCATCGCAACCTGCGGCACCTCTTTGCCGTCACCAAAAATTCCGAACTTGGCTTTGCCGGTCAGCACTTCCTTTCTTCCAAGTAAGCTCACTTCGCGGCTTTCGCAGGCGATGCGGTAGTCGTTCAGCACTGCTTTGCGGAAATCTTCGTAGCTGATTTTCCCTTCGGAATATAGCTGTTTCACCATGTTTGCAATGATACAAAAATAACGAAACGGACTGCTTTAACAATCTGAACACCTGTTCGTAAAATCCGCTGGCACCCTCTTTGAAAAGAGTTTAACGCTTTTTAACAAGTTAAAAAACAAGAATGGCAAGAGTTTATTAAATTTGGAAACAAAAAACAGAATGAATAAACTTCTACTCTTCGCAAGTGCTCTGATTTTCAGCAATTTTATTCTATCGGCACAAACATCTGACCCCAATGCACCGGTGATGAGCTTTGAGTTTGAAAAATACGATTTCGGAGATATCAAGGAAGGAGAAGAAGCCTCCGTTGATTTTGTGTTCACCAACACCGGAAAGAAAAATCTTGTCATCACCGATGTAGTGGCATCCTGCTCATGTACCGCATCATCGTGGCCCAAAGAGCCGGTGGCACCCGGGCAGAAAGCGACCATTACAGCCTCATACGACACAAAAGGGAAATCAGGCTCTTTCAATAAATCCATCACCATCACCTCCAATGCCCGCGAAGAAACAAAGAGGATTTTTATTAAAGGAAACGTAATCAGCAGCGGAGGAAATTCAGCCAGCGGAAGTGAAAAGAAAACAGAGCCGGCAACCTTTGATGAATAACTAAAAAAACACGCATCAATAAAATCAAATGACTATGAAAAACACCATCACTCTTGCTTCCCTGTTGTTAGCCGGCAGTGTTCTTCTCCACGCTCAGGAAACACCGCAGGCAAATCCTACCGGACCCGCAATAAGGTTTGAGTTCGAAGAATACAATTTCGGTGACATCAACGAAGGCGATGATGCCACCGTTGATTTTGTGTTCACCAACACCGGCACCGAAAAGCTTATCCTTACCGATGTGAAGGCTTCCTGCGGCTGCACCACGCCTTTCTGGTCGAAGGAACCGGTTATGCCGGGAGAGAAAGGAAAGATTACTGCCAAATACAACACGCAGGGACGTCCGGGCAACTTCAGCAAAGCCATTACCATCACCTCCAATGCCAGCGAGGAAACTATGCGCATTTTCATAAAAGGGAATGTGATAGCCAAGCAGGCAGAGGATAAAAATGAAATATCAAAAAGGAGCGGTGTTCCCGAACGGGTGCCTTCCATCGTGAATGATGTGAACGAACCCTATTGAGAACTTTCCTTGCTGCAGCACAAAGAAACTCTGTGGTAACTTAGCCACAGAGTTTTTTATTTTTAACCCATGCCATCCGTTTCAAATAAAGGAAAACGAATGCCGGCATCACCCATCCGGAAACTGGTGCCGTTTGCCGAAAAGGCAAAAAAAGCCGGTAAAAAGATTTATCATCTCAACATCGGCCAGCCCGACATTGAAACTCCCCCCGAAATGCTGGATGCCTTGCGCAGGATTGACCTAAAAGTGGTGGAGTACTCTCATTCAGCCGGAACGGAAACATACCGTAAAAAACTGGCTGCCTATTATCAAAAAAATGGAATCAGCATTGATGACACCAACCTCATTGTGACCACCGGTGGTTCGGAAGCTATTTTGTTCGCCATGCTTTCATGCCTCGATGCGGGCGATGAACTGATTATTCCCGAACCGCTTTATGCTAACTACAATGGATTCGCGGTGGCAGGTGACATCGTGATTAAGCCTATTACATCACACATTGAAAACGGTTTCGCACTTCCGCCCGTCAGCGAGTTCGAGAAGCTGATTTCTACGAAAACAAAAGCCATCCTGATTTGCAATCCCAACAACCCGACCGGCTATTTGTATTCAAAAAAAGAACTCACCGCCCTGCGCGATGTGGTGAAAAAGCACGACTTGTTTCTTTTTGCCGATGAAGTGTACCGCGAGTTTTGCTATGATAGCGAAAAACATTATTCCATTCTCAATCTTGAAGGCATTGAAGAAAATGCAATCGTGGTTGATTCCATTTCAAAGCGCTACAGCGCCTGCGGAGCGCGAATTGGCGCGCTGGTAACCCGTAACCGGAGCGTGCTGGATACGGCTCTGAAATTTGCGCAGGCGCGATTGAGTCCTCCCACTTTTGGGCAAATCGCTGCAGAGGCTGCCGCAGAAATAAGTGAGGAGTATTTTCATCACGTAAAAAACGAATACACTGCCCGGAGAAATCTGTTGGTGAAACGATTAAATAAAATGAAAGGCGTTGTGTGTCCGAAACCCGGAGGGGCTTTTTATGCGCAAGTGAGACTGCCGGTGGATGATTGCGACAGATTTTGCCGGTGGATGCTCGAATCGTTCGAATACGAAAATCATACCGTCATGCTGGCGCCCGGAACGGGATTTTATGCCACACCAGGACTCGGAAAAGATGAAGTGCGCATTGCTTATGTGCTGAATGAATCCGATTTGGAAAAAGCGATGGATTGCCTCGAAAAGGCGCTGAGCGTTTATCCCGGAACGACCTTCAAAAGCAACCAGCGCTTTCCCCAGCGGGCATAATTTGTTTAAATCAAACCGGACTCTCTAAGTTATCTTGCCGGTACATCTGATAAGTTGTTGTATGCCGGTTTACATATCATAGTATTACAACACGATATTTTAACTATTTCCGTCAATGCGTAAAACCGTAAACAACTGCTTATAGAAGATGGACTTGTCAAATACGATTATGGAAGGGGTGAAAGATGGTATTCACATTTTTGTTTTGACCGAACACAACTTAAAATTTTAATTTGCAGACCTAATTCAAAAAAAAAATGGCGCAAAATTTACTTATAGTAGAATCACCTGCGAAAGCCAAAACGATTGAAAAATTTCTTGGAAAAGAATTCAAGGTCGCTTCCAGCTTCGGGCATATCCGCGATTTGGCAAAAGAAGGGATGGGGGTAGATATAAAAAACGGTTACGAGCCCACCTATGAAATTCCCGAAGAGAAAATGGATACGGTAAAGCAATTGAAAAAGCTGGCTAAATCAGCCGAGGAGGTGTGGCTCGCCACTGACGAAGACCGCGAGGGTGAAGCCATCAGCTGGCATCTGTGCGAAGTGCTCGGTCTTGACCCGATAAAGGCAAAGCGCATTGTGTTTCACGAAATCACAAAGCAGGCAATTGAAGAAGCTGTGAAAAATCCCCGCGGCATTGACTTGAACCTCGTGAACGCTCAGCAGGCTCGCAGAGTGTTAGACCGCCTCGTGGGCTTTGAGCTGTCGCCTATATTATGGAGGAAAATCTCCATGCGTCAAAATCTCTCTGCCGGGCGCGTGCAATCGGTAGCGGTGCGGCTGATTGTGGAGCGGGAAAGAGAAATCAACGCATTCAGGCCCGAATCCACTTTCAGAATCAGCGCACTGTTCAACGTGCATGACGATGGTAAAATTTCAAAGCTGAAGGCGGAATCACCTAAAAAGTTAGCAGATGAAACCGCTGCAATGCGGTTTCTGCAGGAAGCCAATGGCGCCCGATTCACAATTACGGATATTCAAACCAAGCCTGCGAAAAAATATCCGCCTGCGCCTTTTACCACCTCCACCCTGCAGCAGGAAGCAAGCCGCAAACTGTCCTTTTCAGTTTTAAAAACCATGACACTGGCGCAGCGCCTCTATGAATCAGGATATATCACATACATGCGAACCGACTCGGTGAACCTTTCGCAGTTTGCCATTGACGCTGCCGCTGCCGAAATCACCAAATCATTCGGAGGGGAGTATTCCGAGCCGCGCCAGTACAAAACAAAATCGCGCAGCGCACAGGAAGCCCATGAAGCCATTCGCCCCACGTTTTTTAACAAACGGGAAATTGAAGGCGAGCGCGATGAACAGCGCCTCTATGAATTGATTTGGAAGCGTGCTGTGGCATCTCAGATGGCGGAGGCGCGCATGGAAAAGACAACGGTGAAGATTGACATTTCAACCAATCACGAAGAGCTGGTTGCCGAAGGCGAAGTGCTCCTCTTTGACGGCTTCCTCAAATTATATATGGAATCACAGGATGAAGAGCCGGACGAAGAGCACAGCGGCATGCTGCCTCCGCTGAAAACCGGTCAGTCGCTGGCTTTGGAAGAAATGGTTGCCCGCGAAAAATTTTCAAAAGCTCCCCCGCGTTACAACGAAGCTTCGCTGGTGAAAAAAATGGAAGAGCTGGGAATCGGACGCCCCTCCACCTATGCCCCCACAATCACCACGATTCAGAAAAGAGGATATGTGGAAAAGAGGGACAAAGAAGGTAAAGAAAGACAATTCAAAGTGCTGACGTTGAAAAGTGGAGCCATCACAGCCACAACCGAGACCGAAATTACGGGCGCGGAAAAAGCAAAGCTGTTTCCCACCGATGTGGGAGCGGTGGTGAATGATTTCCTTGCAGCCAATTTCTCAGACGTCATGGATTATAATTTTACCGCACGCATTGAAGAGGAGTTTGACGAAATCGCTGCCGGCAAAATGAAGTGGGCTGAGATGATTGATGATTTTTACAAGCCATTTCACAAAGACGTGGAGCAAACCATCAATACTGCCGAGCGTGCTTCCGGGGAGCGTGAATTAGGCACTGACCCCGAAAGCGGCAAGGTAGTGCTGGTGCGCATCGGCAAATACGGACCCATGGCGCAAATCGGCAAGCCGGACGATGAAGAAAAACCCCGCTATGCGCGGCTGCGCGCAAATCAGTCCATCGAAACCATCACGCTGGAAGAGGCGCTCCAGTTATTCAAGCTCCCCCGAAACCTGGGGGAATACGAGGGAAAGGAAGTGGTGGCTTCCATCGGCAGGTTCGGTCCTTACATCCGGCATGACGGCAAGTTCATTTCGGTTCCGAAAGAATACGATGTGTATGAAATCGGATTGGACGAAGCCGTTACCTTGATTGAAAACAAGCGGAAATTCGAGGCGGAGAAAAACATCCGGAATTTTCCGGAGAAGGATATACACATACTGAAAGGCAGATTCGGTCCATACATTAAGGCGGGTGATAAAAATTATCGCATCCCGAAAGACAAAGATGCGTATGCTTTGACGTTAGAAGATTGTTTGCAAATCATTGAAACAACTCCGGAATCAAAAAAGAGAGGCGGTTTTAAAAAAACTTCGAAGAAGAATAAATGGAACACAAAGAACTGAACGCGCTGCTCTCACTGCTTGATGACCCCGACCGGGAAGTTTTCAATCATGTATCAGGCAGGCTGCTTTCTTACGGCTCCCGCATTATCCCTACGCTGGAGAATGCCTGGGAAAGCTCATTTGACCCGCTGTTGCAGGAGCGCATCGAAAGCATCATTCACCGCATTCAATTCGACTGCCTCACGCATGAGTTCAGTCAGTGGGTGAAGAACAGCCCTGACAATCTCTTTGAAGGAGCCTGCCTGGTTTCGCAGTATCAATATCCCGATTTTGACAAGAAAAAACTGAAAGATGACCTTGACCGCCTGAAACGTACCATCTGGCTGGAACTGAGCCATCATCTCTCTCCGCTGGAACAGGTCAATATCTTCAATCACGTTTTTTACACAATATTGGAATTTTCACCAAAAGCATCTTCTAAAAATTTTTTCATTCACAAAGCGATTGAAAACAAATGCGGGAACGGTCTGATGACCGGGGTGATTTATCTTATCATCGCTCATGACCTTGATATGCCGGTTTATGGCGTAAGCCTGCCTAACAACCGCTTTATCATGGCTTACACAAAGGAACCCGTCCGCGTGCATGCTGCCGATGAAGATGCGCGGAGGAAAATTTTGTTTTTCATCAACCCCCTGAACCGCGGTGCAATTTTCAGCCGCAATGAACTGATAACCGAACTGTACAAACTGGGAGAAAAATCTGACACTTCCGTTTTCATACCTTGCCAGAATAAAACTATTATCAGCCTGCTGTTGGAAAACCTGCTCGAAGTCTATAAGGAAGATGCACTCACGGACAAGATGGAGGAAGTGAAGAGTTTGATAAAGCTTCTCGCATAACAAGCTCCTGCCGCGTCATCCCCCTTGCGTGCCAGAGCTGAAAATTGTAATTTTATCCTGACTGGCAACCGTTATGAGAATATTTTATTTATCCCTTCTGTTCATCACAATTGCCTTTAACAGTTTCCCGCAGAACTACACCATTCTGGGCAGTGCTTCACCGCTAAGCGGCTGCAACTGCTTCCGGCTAACTCCAGATGCCAATGACCAGGGAGGCGCCATCTATCAGAACAAGACAATTAACCTGAACAACTCATTTGACTTTACGTTTTCCGTTTTCTTAGGATGCCGCAACGGCAATGACGCTGCTGACGGCATCGTGTTTGTGCTCACCACCAATCCCAACGGCTTGGGCATGGTGGGCGAATACCTCGGTTACGGCAACGGCAGTAACCAGCCTTACTCACTTGCGGTGGAATTTGACACGTGGGAAAACGGCAATCATGGTGATCCTCCCTATGACCATATCGCTATCGAGTCGGGCGGCAGCGTTGACCATACCGTCACATCGCATGTGCCTGCCCTTCCCGGTGGTGCGAACATTGACAACTGCCAGTGGTACACCGTGCGCATCGTTTGGGATGTGAATGCCGGCACTTATTCTGTTTATTTCAATGGCGTGCTGATGCTTCAAATCATAGAGCCCGACCTGGTAAACAGGTTTTTTGGCGGCAACCCTATCGTGAACTGGGGATGGAGCGGTGCCACGGGTGGCGGCACCAATGACCAGCGCGTGTGCGTGCAGAGCACGTCCAATTGGGTGGCGGGCATCAACTACCAAAGCTGCGACCTCACCCTGCAGTTCACCGATATCTCCACCAGCAACCTGGGTGCCATCCAGTCATGGACATGGGATTTTGGCGATGGCTCCAACTCGTACATGCAAAATCCCACACATACGTATCCCGCCACAGGCACTTACACCGCCACACTAACTATCACCGACATCAGCGGCTGCACCAACTCCTACACGCATGACATCGTCATCAACCCACCGATTGTGCTGACGCCAACGCTCAGCGAGCCGCCCTGCAACGGTGGCAGCAATGGGGCGATTTATCTGTCTGTGTCAGGTGGGTTTGGCGCCAGCGCGGGTTATGGCGGCTATCAATACATCTGGGATGGCGGAGCGGTTTATACGCAAGACCGTCCGGGCATCACCGCGGGAACACATACAGTGTCTGTGACTGACGGTGTATGCAGCGCCACCGGCACCTATACACTTGACCAGCCGTCCCCGCTTACCGCTACTACCTCGCACACCGATGCTTCCTGCACGAATAATGACGGCAGCGTAAGCATTACCATCTCAGGCGGCACTCCGCCCTATACGCCTGTAACATGGGGTCCGGGATTAACCGGTAACACTGTTACCGGCTTGCCCAGGGGCGTATATGTTGCTGATTTTCGTGATTTCAACGGATG
>DATLYB010000239.1:0-4892 GCA_035575215.1 Chitinophagales bacterium | reverse complement strand
TATGCCGGCATAGGCGCTCCCTGTAACATTTGCGAGGCTGACTCCATTTTTGCCACGATTGTGCGCATGAATACTGATGGCAGCGACTTTGAGATTTATGCTCATGGGATAAGAAATACAGTTGGGTTTGACTGGCATCCGCTTACCGGTGAGTTGTGGTTCAGCGATAATGGTCGTGACGGAATGGGTGATGAACTGCCGCCTGATGAGTTGAACCATGCGCCACTCCAAGGAATGCACTTTGGCTTTCCTTATTGCCACGGAGGAACCACCCCCGATCCTCAATTTGGAATTCTGCATGACTGTACTGAGTTTGCAGAACCCGTTCAGAATCTGCCGGCTCATGTGGCTGCGCTAGGAATCCGGTTTTACACCGGAACTATGTTTCCTGCTGAGTACAGGAATCAGATTTTCATTGCCGAGCACGGTTCGTGGGACAGAAGCACAAAAATAGGCTACAGGGTGTCGCTCGTACGGCTGCAAGGCACCCAATCTGTTGGCTACGAAGTGTTTGCCGATGGTTTTGAACAAGACGCAATTGTCAAGGGGCGCCCCGTTGACCTCTTAGTTCTCCCTGATGGCTCCATGCTCCTCTCTGATGATTATGGCGACATGATTTACCGAATCTATTATGAGTAATTCGCTGGCATCAGTCGAGTCTATAAATAGTCGTAAGTTCGTTTTTATTACTTATCAAAAATGAAAACATTATTCATTGCTACCCTGATTCTGGGAACGCTTTCCAATTGCTTTGCCCAGAAAGCTGACAAAACCAGCAAGAAAGCGACTCAGCAAGGCAACAACGACCTGGTCTATTGCGGGAAAAAAATATCCGATGATGGTGCCATCACGCCTGCGGAATTATTAGAGCGAATGAAGGGGAAGGAAAAGATGAAAGCGAAGGTAATCGCCAACATTGTTTCCGTGTGCCAGGTGAAAGGCTGCTGGATGCTCGTTGATATAGGAAATGGCGAGCAGATGCGCGTGACGTTCAAAGATTACGGTTTCTTTGTGCCGAAAGATTGCAGCGGCAAAACTGTCATTATGGAGGGATTCGCCTATTACAAAACCACCTCCGCAGAGCTGCTGCGCCACTATGCCGAAGACGCAGGGAAAACCCAAGATGAAATAGAAGCGATTACCGAGCCGGAATACACCCTCGTATTCGAAGCGGAAGGAGTGATTGTAAAATGAATTTGTTTGTCGTTATTAATACTTGCCGGGAACCACAAGCCAGAAACCACGGACTTTTAGTCCATCTTATTCAGCCCGTCCAGCATATTCAGGACGATCTGCTTGATATCGCCTTTATTGGGAAGGGCTGCCATCATACCGTACATGGCAGCTGTGCGTTTGGGAAAACCCTTCTTTTTTCTTTTACCGAAGCGGGAGGTGATGCGGCTCACTGCGCGGGGCGATAAAATCTTGGACGCAGTTCTCACCAGGCGGATGGTTGCCCGCGAGGTGAATTTGTGAATGTTTGGTCGCTTCATCTTTCGGACAGCTGCTTCGAGGTCGTCAAGGAAAGCATCAATATAAGGCGTGTTGCCATACGAGACCGTCAGATGCAGGCTGGCAGGATTCTGCTGGCGGTCTATATGCCAGCCTTTTAACGACAACTCGTCACCGATGTTGAAGATGTCATGCCGGTGGGAAGTAAATGCCAGTACTGATGCTTCCGGGTTGCTGATAATGCGGATGCCTTCAATAGTATTCACGCGGTCTTTGATTTTCTGCACTGCATCCATCACGGCTTTCGCCATTTTCAGGTAGCCCTCCGCTCCAAGATAATTCAGCGTTGCCCATGCCGCTGCCAGCACGCCACCGGAACGGCTTCCGGCAATAGAAGGAGAAGCGTAAATCCCTCCGGGCCATCCGGTGTAAACGAAATATTGCATCTTGCGCAAATCGGAATTGATGTAAAGAACCACCGAAGCGCCTTTGGTGACGTAACCGTATTTGTGCAAATCCATGGACAAAGAGGTGACGCCCGGCAGCCGGAAATCGAATTTGGGAACCGGGTATCCTAACTTTTCAACAAAGGGCAGGATATAGCCTCCCACGCAGGCATCAACATGAAGGAGAATATTTTTTTCCAAAGCGAGCGTGCTCAGCTCTTCCAAGGGGTCAATAACACCGTGCGGATAAGCAGGCGCAGAGCCGACAAGCAGAATGGTGTTTTTATTAATCAGCTTTTTTATTTCTTCGACATCCGCGCGATAATCATCCCGTAAGGGGGTATGATGAATTTTTATTCCGAAATAGTTAGCCGCTTTGTCAAAGGCAGGATGCGCGCTTAACGGCACTATCATTTCCGGCTGGATGTTTTGATTTTCTTGAAAAGCCCACTCCTTAGCCGCTTTCACAGCACACAGAATGCTTTCCGTTCCGCCAGACGTCATGTTGCCGACCACCTCGCTGCCGCCATGCATCAAATCGGCTGACATGGCGACCACTTCTGTTTCAAATTTGCGCAAGCTGGGAAATGCTGAGGGATTCAAGCCGTTCTCAAAAAAAAATGCGCGGTAAGCCTCTTCCTGAACTCTCGCCACATCTTCACCGGGGTAAAACACCATGCTGAATGTTTTTCCTTCCTGCCAGCGTGCGTCTTTATGGCGGGCATCATGCAGGGCGGATTCAATCACATCCTTGGGCAGTCCGCGTTCGGGAAATTTTTTTTTCTGATAAGACACCTTGCAAGTTTACAACTTTGTTAGTGCTCTCGCTTGTGCTTTGAGTCAGGAAAGAAAGCGGCAGATTTGAATCGTGCTTTGGCGTTGTACAGGAGCAAAGTCCTATTTTTTATCTTCCTGCTTCATCTTCTCATATAATTCCATCTTCAGCTTTCGGGCATCCTCTACCTGCTGTTTCACAATACCCGGGTCAACGGCAGCAGGCGGAACATAATGGAAAAGGGGGCGCGTGTCACCATAGCCGAAGTTGGGATCCATGCCGAAGCGGTGGTCTTGGTAGTTGGCTCGTTTGGCAACGATGCGGTAGGAGAAAAGGATGTTCGAGCTTCCATTATTTTTTTCTTTCACCGTAAACTTTGTTTTACCCGGAATAACATACACTCCGTTACATTCACCTTGTTCTTCCACGAATACATGCATGGGATGAGCTTCATCAATCACTACCGTTTCAAGAAACAAAGGGTCGAGATTGATTACCGCCTCTCCATTGGTGAGCTGCCCTGTTCCGAAATCTTCAAACCACACTTCAGGGCTTTCCATGCAGTATAATAACTGATTGCCCAATGAAGTTGGGACGGATGCTGATTTAGTTCCGGTAATTGCCATTTTTCCGTTGCCGTAAACAGCATAAGCCGTTGCTGCATTATTCGGATTATCTGCATATACAGCAACTCCGGTATTAAAATCCACTGAAGCCCAAACTGCAAAATCCTGCAGGCTCGGCATCCATTGACCAGCCCAGCCAATTGCATGGACAGCAGCGCCCCACAATCCGTAATCACCCAGCACCCCTATTTCATGGCTGCCGCTGGTGGTGCTTACGCCTGCCACACCGGCAGAGCCAAAATCATCTGATTTGGTTTCTCCATAAACTCCATAAGATGAATTTGATGTGCTTGCGTTATTCAGTGCATAGACAATGCTGCCGGCAGAGGGCGGTGGCGCTGATGATGTGGAAGGAATAAATGCTGCGGAAGCGCTGCCTACCACCTGGAGCTTATTGGCTGGCGTCATAATACCGATGCCTACATTTCCTGAATTGAGATTGTACATATTATTGCCGCTGATTTTCCAATCCAAATCTTGGAAGAAGGTGCTGAGGTCAACGGTGTTGCCGTTTTGTATGGACAGAATCCCTGTGGTGGTGTTGAAGGAAAGAGTTTGGTCATCAGCCAGCGTGGAGAGGTCAACGGTGTTGCCGCCCGAAATGGTAAGTTGATTATTGGTAGTGTTAAACGAAAGCGTTTGGTCATCAGTGGCTGCGGGTCCCGGTGGTCCTTGAGGACCGGTGGCTCCGGTGGCTCCGTTGCAGACATAAAAAGTCTGCTCCACTTCCCCGGCATCCAGCGTATTGTCATTATCATCATCCACCCCGACCTGGATTTTTCTGCCTCCTGTTGTGCAGTTTGCACCGGCAGGTTCGCTTACTGAGGTGAAAAGACTTTTCAACCCGCTGGGTCCGGTGGCTCCGTTGCAGACATAAAACGTTTGTGAAATTTCACCTGCATCCAACATACTGTTATTATTTCCATCAACACCTGCGTCAATTTTACTACCGCCTGTTGCGCAATTTGCACCGGCAGGTTCTGTAGTCACTTTCAGCAAGCTTTTATATCCCGCAACGCCCTGAGGTCCGGCAATGCCTTGAGGACCTTGGGGTCCTGTAGCCCCGGTGGGACCGGCAGGACCCTGCGGACCGGTGGCTCCGTTGCAGACATAAAAAGTCTGGTCCACTTCCCCGGCATCCAGCGTATTGTCATTATCATCATCCAATCCGAGTTGTATTTTTCTTCCGCCTGTCGAACAATTAGCACCGGAAGGTTCATTTGTTGACGTAAGCAAACTTTTCAATCCAGACGGGCCAGTTGCCCCCATTGGTCCCTGCGGTCCGGTTGGACCCTGTGACCCAGCCGCCCCGTTGCAGACAAAAAATGTTTGAGATACTTCTGCGGCATCGAGGATAGAGTTGTTATTGCCATCCACCCCGACTTCCAGCTTGCTTCCGCCCGTTGCGCAATTTGCTCCGGCAGGTTCCGATGTTGCTTTCACAAGGCTCTTGTTCCCAGCCGGTCCTTGCGGACCGATGGGCCCGGTTGCTCCGGTCGGCCCTTGCGGTCCCTGCGGTCCTGCCGGACCTTGCTGTCCAGCCGGACCCTGTGGCCCAGCCGCCCCGTTGCAGACAAAAAATGTTTGAGATAC
>DATLYB010000238.1:0-4220 GCA_035575215.1 Chitinophagales bacterium | reverse complement strand
AATTACTTCCAAAAGAATAAGGCAGGTAAGCCACCGAGGGGATTTTTTTTGTGATAATCACATTGGCTTTCTTTCCTTTGGCTATGCTGCCCGCCTCATCCTGCACCAGCATGGCACAGGCGCCATTGATAGTAGCCGAATTGATAGCTTCTTCAGGAGTCATCTTCATTTGGATGCAGGCAAGTGAAATGACAAAAGGCATGTTGCCCGATGGCGATGTGCCGGGATTGTAGTCTGATGCGAGCGCAACAGGCAGTCCGGCTTGTATGAGCTTTCGCGCGGGTGCGTAGTCCATTCCAAGAAAGAAAGCGGTGGAAGGAAGCAGCGTGGGGATAGTGGATGATTTTGAAAGCGCATTGATTTCATCAGCGCCCAGATGCTCCAGATGGTCAGCGGATACAGCATGACGCTTCACGCCTATCAGCACGCCACCGGTCAACCCCAATTCATTTGCATGAATTTTTGGTTTTAATCCCGCCGCTGCGCCTGCTGCCAGAATTTCATCAGCCTCATCGGGGGTGAAGAAGCCCTTGTCGCAAAACACATCAATAAAATCAGCCAGTCTTTCCTCTTTGACAGCCGGCAGCATTTCTTTGATGATTAAATCAATATACCCCCTGCGGTTTCGTTTGAATTCACCGGGAACTGCATGCGCTCCGAGAAAGGTGGCTTTGATGATGAGGGGCGAGAGTGATTTCAGTTTTTTAATTACACGGAGCATCTTCAATTCGCTTTCCACCGTCAACCCGTATCCGCTTTTTATTTCCACCGCACCTGTGCCTTGCAGCATAATTTCCTTCAGCCTGGATAGCGATTGGGCAATCAATTCCTGCTCGGAGATGTCATTCAGCTTTTTTGCTGAATTCAAAATGCCTCCGCCTTTCTTGGCAATCTCCTCATACGTCAATCCGTGAATGCGGTCAACGAATTCGCTTTCCCGGCTGCCTGCATAGACCAGATGGGTATGCGAGTCGCACCAGCACGGAAGCACCAGTTTATCCTCTGCGTTCAGAATGATGTCGGCTTTCTCGGGGCACGTATCCATCATTCCGAAGTCATCAATCACATCATCATCAATCAGCAGCCATGCGTTTTTTATTGCGGGTAAAACCTGCATCCGCTCGCCTTTCACCGGTCCGCGCAGCTTGTTTTCTGCCTGAATAAGCTGACGGATGTTTTTGATTAGAAGCTTCACAACTGATAACTGACTTCGAAGGCAGTTTGAAATAAGTTTTTGAAGGAGAAGTTAAAATACCGGAGTTTCCTGAGTTTTTTCATTCCGGGAACAATTGAAGCTGGCATTGAGCAGTCAAAGATACCATCCGCAGGACATAGTTGAAGAAAGCGGGCAAGCACAAGATGAACCATCCGCTTGATGATTTGAGCTTTGGTTTTCATTATTTTGATTTTCTGCTTGCCTCTGTTTTCCTTGTCGCAAAAACGGATGGAATTTTCATTCATCCGTTTATTCCCTTTTGGCTCTCTGAACTATCGGCAAAACTTCTCTACTGCTAATCCGCTGAAGCTGCGAACGTTCCGTATGAAATAATCCCAGATGATACTGCCGTTGTAAAAGGCTTTCCGGTTGGGCGAGGCAATTTTGTTTTGCTCAACAGCCTGCCAGGATTTTTTTCTTTTAGCCAGCAGCATGCCGATATGCGTGAGGAAATAAAAATGCGCGCGCAGAATGGCGGCAAAGCCGTAACCATTGCCTGACAGAAGCAGCTTGTATTCCGTCACGATGTCAAGCAGATAGCGGCTGATGACGGTGGGAAGCAGTTTTTCGGGTGGCAGGTTTTTGACCAGCATGCTGAGGTTGTTGCGGAAGTTGAGATAGGTTTTTTTCGGATTGCCCTGAGGAAGACTGCCGCCTCCCACATGATACACTATTGAATGGGGGCAATATCTGATGGAGTATCCCGCATTCTTGATGCGCCAGCACAGGTCAATCTCCTCAAAGTGAGCGAAGAAATCGGCATCGAACCCGCCCATGCTGTGAAAGAGGCGGGAGCGGATGAACAGGCAGGCGCCCGTAGCCCATACGATTTCACTTTCGGTGTCATATTGCCCGGTGTCCATTTCAGTGGTTTGGAAAAATCTGCCGCGGCAAAACGCATAGCCATGTTTGTCCAGGAAACCGCCAGCGGCACCGGCATACTCGAACCACTTTTTATTGTGAAAGGCGCGGATTTTCGGCTGACATACTGCAATGCGCAAATCCTTTTCCATCAGGGCAATCACCGGCTCAATCCAGCCGGGCGTCACTTCCACATCCTGGTTGAGCAGCACATAATAATCAGCCTGCACCCGCCTCAGTGCCAGATTATATCCTTCTGCGAATCCCGAATTTTGTTCAAGGCGGATAATTTTTATGGCTGGGAAATTCGCGCTTACAAAAGGCACCGTATCATCCGTTGACGCATTATCGGCAATATAAAACTGCACGTTGGGATAGGTGCTTTGCAGCAGCTGAGGAAGAAACTGCTTCAAAAAATTTCTTCCGTTCCAGGAGAGAATAACAACAGCAACTGAAGGGTAGGACATGATGTATCGGTCTTCAAATATGCGATTTCAAACTTTCTCAGGTTTTTTCCTTTTCCACCTTCGGTGCGTCCACAGCCAGTTGTCAGGGTGGCGGATGATGGCTTGTTCCAAAGCTTGGGTGTGCAGTTCGGTAATTTCGCCTTCGCGGGTGAGCGCGGGATTATCAGTCAGTAAAGAAACGTCAATGGAATAATATCCCCGTTTCAAACGCTGAATGTCACCGAAAACAACAGGCAGCCCGGTGAGTTTCGCCACTTTCTCGGTTCCTTTGTAAACGGGGGTGTCCTGATTCAGAAAGGTGAGCCAGTAGCTGGTGAATTCGTTGGAAGGCGTTTGGTCGGTGATGAAAATGTAAAGGTTGGGCTGGAAGCTTTCCTGGCGGAGCATTTTGCGCGCCTGCGTATGAGGCAGCAGCTCCATGCCGAATTTAGCCCGCATCTTTTTTGCAAAGCTGTCAAAGAAAGGATTTTTCAAGGTGCGGTAGAAAGCGATGCAGTGGTGCTTCACGGCAAGGCTGGCGGCAAGCCCCGCCAGTTCCCAATTGCCGCAATGCCCGATGGCGGCAATCACGCTTTTCCCCTGGCGGAAATAGTCATCCAGCAGCTCCCGGTTTTTTAACACGCAGCGCTTTTTTGCTTCTTGGGGCGATATGTTCACCAGCTTGATGTTCTCCACGATGAGGTCGCACAGGTTGCGGTAAAATCTTTTCGCAATCTTCCTGATTTCCGCCTCTGTTTTTTCCGGGAATGAATTTCTGAGGTTGGCGAGCACAATTTTTTTGCGGTAGTTCGCCACATAAAAAACAAAGAAGCAGAAGATATCTGACAAAAAATAGAGCATGGAAAGGGGCAGCAGCGAAAGCGGATACACGAATGCCATCACGGCATAGAAACCGATTCCGCTTATCATTGCTTGTTGTAGTATTGGTTGGCTTTCGAACCGAAGTGCTCTCTGACGGGCGTGCCGCCCGGGTCAAGCGGAGTTTCGCCACCGCTGAAGCGTTCATAAATGACGCGCTGCCACTGTTCATTCTTTATTTCACCGTTGGCGGTGGAATGGATGAGCACATAATTGTTACTAACAAGATCGGGGTTGTAAAAGACAAATTTCACGTTGGTCTGTCCCATCTCAAATGTATTGTAATGCCAAATTTCATAGGGGAGCGCTCCCGGCTCATGCACCGACTCCAGAATTTCAGTGGGCGGTCCGTATTGCAGATACACCCTGCCGCGGTCGGTTTCAAAGCCATATTCCAGCGGAGTGCCGAAGTTATCGTTCACCTTTTTCACTTCGGCTTGATATTTTTGCCATTCCCCGCGCGGGTTGTCCGCGTTTCGCGCAAGCCAGAAGAAGAGCAGCATTTGCTGCATCTGGCGCTGGTCGCGGCTTTTGAGTGTTTCTTTTATTTTACGCGCTTCGCTCACGTTGGAAATGGGAAGCACCGAGCGCAGGTGAAAACCCAGCGCTTCAGCCGAAAGCGACTCGACAAAGGTGCTCTCAATGAAAATTTGCGAGAGGTCTTCCATCGCTGCCGCTTCCGGCTTTTTGTATCGCTGAAAGAAAAGCTGCTTGAGCGCCAGCAGTTCGTTGCTTTTGTTCCGAATCTCAACGGAGAGGTAATAATTTCCGGTGAGGAGGCGGGTGATGTCAAACTCAGAAAAAAACACATTCACCCG
>DATLYB010000237.1:0-3276 GCA_035575215.1 Chitinophagales bacterium | reverse complement strand
GGGTTGTTACCAGCTTCGGGATGTGATATGTCCGCTGCGGTGGAAGCAAGGAATAGGGCTTTGCCGCATGATTGAAAAACTGTGTGCTATGGTCATTCCATGACACGAAACGCGGCTGTGAGATTTGCTTATGGCAGTTGTCGCCCATCGGCAGCCCTGCCCGCTCAAATGACTTTATCAGCATAGAGTAATGCTTCACGTACTTATCGGGATGCAGAAAGGGAACAATAGCGAAAAGCCGCCTGCCGCTGCATGATAACCCGGCATAAGCAATGCAGTCGAGTTTTTTTAACTCATGGAGTAGGTGAAGGGTGTCGTAATCTTCCGCGCTGTCGAGGTCAACGCAGGCAAGTCCCGATAAGGTGATTAGTCCCGCCTCGCTCCGGGTGCTGAATGTCCCGGCAACGGTGTAGCACGGCAGGGTGCTTTTTATCCGCTTCGCTTCGGCTCCATCGCAGCCACGCAGGTAGGTGATAATGTCCCGGTGCTTATCTGATTGCAGCAAGGTGAGCAAGTTCACATCCACGCCCGCGCCTGTGGCAGTGACGCTGGGGAAGTAGCTGACTGTTTGGTTAAGTATGCTGTCCATCGAAAAAAAGTATCTGTTTTTATGCTTCAGTTTTTCAGTTTTTCAGTTTCCCGGTCATTGAGGGCTGAAAAACTGAATTTCTGAAACAGTTTAAAAACCTTTTTTTTAAAGAGGTGTGTCCTCATGTTCGGCTTTTTGGATGAAAAATGCAGCCGTGCCGTCATTCAGGCGCGTCCGCTCAAATCCCTTCGATTCTAACCGCTGTGAAAATCTGTTTTTTCCCAGCGGTTTGTAACCGTCATCATGGCAAAAAGTCTTATACTTCTGGTATATGTCATTCAATGCCTCTTTCCGGTCTGATTTTTCATATCGGTTTTCCTCAACGAATAGCTGAACGCTGTCAGCCTGTTTTCTGAAATTTGACAGCGCACGTTCCGATGCCTCGCAGTAAGAAAACCTTTCCTGTCGTACTATCCGGTTCAGCCCGGCAAGCAACCAATTAAACACGCCCGGCAGTTCATCAGCGATAATCTTTTCCGCAAGGGCAATGTCCTTTTCACCTTCGGAAATCTTCACATCGAAGGGGACAATAAGAAACCGCCTGAAATAGGCTTCGGTGCTTTCTGTTTCTCGCGGCAACTCATTGCAGTTTATGATGAACTTCACTTTGTTGTGCAGCGTGAAGGGCTTGCCGTAGGGTTCACGCGCCTGCAACGGCTCACCGCTCACAAGGGCTTTGAAAGTATCCGGGTTCAGGTCGAAGCCTTTCTCCGAAGCATAGTTCAGCAACACGTTTACCAGCTTGCTCCGGTTATACTCATGGCTGAATAGTCCCAAAGAATATTGCAGCGTGTTTTCTTTTCCGATAAGGGCTGAAAGGATATTGAAAAAAACTGATTTGCCGTTGCCGCCACTGCCCACCAGCACCAGGCATTTCTCCAAATTCAATTTGGTGAAGATGAAGCCTGAAAATTCCTGTAATATGTTCCGGCTGCTTTCATCGGGCAACACTTTCAAAAGGTAGCGGTCGAACATCGGGCAGGCTGCACCGGCATCGTAATCGAAGGGCAACTGATAGGTGAGAAAGTCATCGGGGTTGAAGTCGCGGTGCTGCCATCCATCGGGGGTAAATTCAAACGTGCCGTTCCGAAGGTTTATCAATATCTTCCGTTCATCATGCTTCGGCTCCGGCAGGTGAGCATCGGAAAGAAACTGCTTCAATAGCTTTTCGGCAAACTCGTAATGCTTCGCCTCGTAGTCCGGCATCCCCATCTTCACGGCTGCATCGGAAAGAAACCGCTTCACGTCTTCTTTGGAACATTGCCGCCAATACTCACCGTTATAGACATACACGTAATCGAACATCTTGCAGAGGTTCCAGCGGTTATCATTGGCGGTCTGCATCAGTATTTTGACTACGGCAAAGAGGATGTGCTTTTGCTTCAAATCTTCATCCTCTGTCAATCCGATTGCTTCCCGGAAGTTCACGGGGTGGATTTCATCCAAAAGTCGTTTGAGAATGTCATCATGCTTTACTCTGCCGTAAAACGCATCACCGTTCAGGCTGATTTTCGGCTTTTCGGTTTGCGCGGTTGTGGGTAAATTTGTGTCAGTCATATAGTGAATTTTAAAACGGGAATAGGCGGTCAACCTTTCCCGTTTTTTTATGTCATTTTATGTCACCTTTTTTAGTGTTCAAAGGAATAAGGGCTGCCTCAATTTCTGACCGCTTGTAATACACGCGGTTGGCAATGCCGTAGCTTTTCAGCTTACCGGACTTGCTCCAATGCCACAACGTACTCAGGTCAACGTCCAATAGTTGCGCGGCTTGCTCGCGGGTAAGTATTTGCTCCGCTTGGGGGATAGCGGTCTTTATTTCCTGAATGTGCGCAGCAAGATGCTTGCTGATTAACTCCGAAAGTTGTTCGGGGGTGATTCCTATAAACTGTACTTGATTCATTGCGGATTTGTTTTAATGCCGCAATGATAGGCAGGGTTGTTTGGTACTGATTGACCGTACAGTACGGTTTCAGTACGGTTTCAGTACGGTTTTCAGTACTGTTTTCAGTAACGGTTTCAGTACTGTACAGTACGGTTTCAGTACGGTTTTTATTTTAATCGCTTGTATGCAGCATTAAAGTGGGGCGTGGTGGCAATGTTATTTTCCTGACAGTACGCCTGAATTTTCTCCATCTTGTCGCGGCTTGCGTATATGTTATTGCCTTTGGTCTTTCCAAGTGTGGCTGAAATGAAAGGACGGTATCCGTTTTCATTTCCAAGATTCTTTGCTACTTGTGTGGGATTGTGCTTTTCAAGTAGCTTGTCCATCTCACCGTTAGCGAATTTCAAACCGATTTTAAACCAATTCGTTTTAGTGTAGTCTGCCCTATTCTTTTGTTTCGGTTCATCTTCAATCTTATTCCGTTCCCCTTTCAAAAATTCCAAATACTTCAAAGCGCCCTCGTAATACTTCGCGTTCCTTTCAAATCCTAACCAATAAGAATTGCTTTCAAAAAACGAAACTGATTTCTTTGTTTTTTCAATCTCTGCCTTTATGAAACCGCTTTTAGCTTCATGGGTTGTGAACGCTTTAATCTTTTCCAAATACCAATTTTTAGCGCGGTCGAAATCGCTTTCCGGTTGCAGCAACCTTTCAATTTTTTCGATTTCAGTTGCTACCAAATTCCGGTACTTGGCAAGTTCAATTTGTTCGGACGCGCTTGGCTTGGGGTTCTTTTTTCTACCGC
>DATLYB010000236.1:0-7291 GCA_035575215.1 Chitinophagales bacterium | reverse complement strand
AAAGCGCAGCTCTGTTTCCGTAAATGAATTCTGCAGCGTGAAACTCATGGAGGGATTGGCAGGAATCTGCCTGCTTTTCTTTCCCCAGTATTTGATAAGGGCGATATTGGAGGGTGAACGCCATGCAATGGAATTACTCATGGCGTCTAAATTACGCTTCGTCCTGATAGGAACTTCAATATTGGCGGTCGGGAACATACCAACTGAAGGCTCTGAGTATGAGTTTGAAAAATCAGGAGAGGGGGTGTGATTGTTAAGAAATAAGAGCAATTTCGCTGAACTTAAAAAGTGTCTGGAATCCTTTCCTTGAAAAATACTTTTTGATTTCAGCGGGATTTTCGGCTGAACATGCCATCACAAAATCACCGCCCCATGCGCCCAATGACTTTACCGCTCCGGGGAAATCAGCGAAATAGAGAGTCTGCACCATTTCCAGCCTTAAGGCTGACGATAAAACCGCTTCATGCTCTTTCATCAAGGCAATAAAGTCATCAATTTTTCCGGCAGAAATCATTTTCTCCGTCAGTGCCGTGATTTGGTCAGATAATTCGGTAGGATAGACATTGTTGAGATATTGGCGGACAGCTTGCTGTGAATTTTGCTTTTTACCCAGATAGACAAAAAGAAGGTGGTCGGCAAATGCCGGATGAAAATCAATCTCATTCCACACCGCGTGATTATTTCGCAATTGATAAACGATGGGCTTTTTGGCTCCCGCAGAGGCGATGTCGTAGCCTGAGCCTTTCAGCAGGGAGAAATACAAATCAAATACATCCGCTTTTGCCCATGACGCGATGTTGTAAATCAATGTGGAGCTGCTTCCTAATCCCCAACCCATTGAAAATTCAAGGCGGGAGGTTACTTCCAGATTGGCTTTATGGTTTATAAAATCCTTTTGAAGATTTCGCGCACCGCGCAGCGCATCCTGCAATAAATAATGGGGAACTTCTCCCTGCCTCTCCAAAATTTTAAAGTCATCCAGTTCAAAGGTCACGGTGAGAAACGGGTGCCCCTTTTCATCAAGGCTTTTCCAAAACAGTAAGCCATCCCTGCCACTGGCACTCCGCACTTCCAGATGCTGACCGAACCGGGTGGGAGTGGCAAGAGCTTTCGCTCCATTAAGCACAAAATATTCACCGCTTAGAAGCAGCTTGCCATGAGAATAGAAATGAAGGTTGTCTGGCATTTCCCGATACAAAGTTCATTGCTTTCCGAAGATTACACAGATTTTCTTGGAAATAAATCCAGCACTTTCGTCATAATTGTATGGGGTGGACTCATGTTATCCTGTGTGCTACTGCTTCTTTTGTCCTGTTACAACCGGTCTGATTGAAATCAGGAAATTTCTAACAGCGGGATACGAAACAATGTGATGCTTAAAATACTCTTTAGCTTTTTCTGTTTCCTCTTCGTTGGCATTGAGCTGGTTGAGGATATTGAGCAGATGCATTTTCATATGCCCCTTCTGGATGCCCACTGTGGTCATGGATTTCACGGCTGCAAAGTTGTTGGCAAGCCCCGTTGCCGAGGCTATCATCATCAGCTCGCGGGCGCTGGGGTTGCCCAGCATCTCCAGCGAACGTTTCACCAGCGGGTGCAGGCTGGTCAATCCGCCCACTACGCCCAGCGCCAGGGGCACTTCGATGGAGTAATGGAACTTGCCGTTATCCACCTTCACATCCGAAAGGCTTTGATAGCGCCCGTTGCGCGAGGCGTACACGTGACCGCAGGCTTCCGTGGCGCGGAAGTCGTTGCCCGTAGCCAGCACCACTGCGTCAATGCCGTTCATGATGCCCTTGTTGTGCGTGGTGGCGCGGTAAATATCCACCTTGGCGATTTTAATCGCCTTGGCGAATTTGGTGGCAAACTCCTCGGCTGGCATCCCTTCCACGTTACCCAGTGCCGGAATATCGCATTCCACCCACGTGCGCACCAAACAGTCGGGGGTATAATTCGACAGGATACACATGATGATGTTGATATCGCGCTCCTGGTCATCGAATTCCGGGAAAGCCAGCGCTTCGCCTTTGAGCGTGGCGGCTAAATTTTCCAAAACCGAATTGATGAAATTGGCGCCCATGGATTCGCACGTTTCAAAGGAGGCTTTCAACTGGTAGTAGTCCGGGTCGAAGGAGGTCATGTTCACCAGTTCGATATCCAGAATACCGCCTCCCCGCTTCTCCATATTGCGTGTGATGGGATGGGCGTTGCGTATCAGCAGCGGCTTGATGGTTTTGATGAACCGCTTCAGCTTCAGAAAATCACCTTTCCAGTTGAAATGCACCTGCCCGATTTTCACTGTGGAGATGACTTCGGAATGAAAGCCACCCCGCTCTTTCCAGAACTTGGCGCTCTGCGAGGCGGCTGCCACCACCGAGCTTTCCTCTATCACCATGGGCACCGCATACAGCCTGCCGTTAATCAGAAAGTTGGGCGCCACGTTGTAGGGAATGTAATAATTGGTGAGCGTGTTCTCGCTGAACTCGTCAAAGAGCTTCTGCCTGCGGGCATCAGCATGCCAGTAGCTTTGAAACTCGCGGATGACTTCTTCGGGATGTTCAAAGAAATTGTTTGCTACCCACTCAAGCTTAGCTTGCTTGGATAGCTTCGAAAAACCTTCGATGGATTTCATAGACTTTTTATTAGCCACAAAGTTAATCCTCAGACGGCAATCATGAAAGCGGGTGATTTTGACTTTTTCAAATTACTTAGAACCTTCCTAACATTCTCCTCGTAAAAACAGTGCCTTGATTTCTTTTTTTTAAAACGACTGGTATGAGAAACATAACTATTCCTGGAATTTTAGCTGTGGCGCTGATTTCCGTCAGCCCCTCCTCACTGAGCAAGCTTGATATGAAAAATACCCACATAACAGGGTATAATTTCAGGTATGCCGGTACAGTGAACACCGGAAATGAAGTGATGCCGCTGGTTGGGCAGCTCAGCAAAGACGGGCTGAAGATGTATTTCACATCGCAAAACTTCAAGGGGGAAAAACAGCTTTATGTTATGAAGCGTGAAAAGCCGGGGGATGCTTTCGGCAAACCCATCAGGCTGAAAGGAACAGTTAACAGCGAAGAATATGACATTATCATGCCCACGGTTTCGGGGGATGAAAAAACCATGATATTCGTAAACAGCGTTGACGGTACGCAAAAAGGAAACGACCTCTATATCACCGCCAAGGAAGATGAGCAAGCAAATAACGACCTTTACATTTCAACGAGAGCCGGTGAAGATGGCGCCTTTGTGAACGTACGCCCGCTGGATGAAATCAACGACCCTGATATTTCAGACAGTTATCCCTGGCTATCAGATGATGGATTGCGGGTTTATTTTACCAAGCAGAAAGGCAGTGAAATAACTTTTTATTTTGCCGAACGGAAAAACCAGAATGAAAAATTCTCCAAGCCCAAAAAACTCGATTTCACACTACCCAAAATCAGTAATAACATGAGCTGTTTTCTTTCACAGAACGAACTGGAAATTTTCGCCTTGTCAGGCGACAAGATTTATCACGCCACGCGCGAAAACCTGTTCAGCAAATTCAGCACGCCTATCGAAATCGGACAATCGGATAATAACGGATACATGAGCGGCATCACCATGACAAATGACCGTGCCGAGTTGTTTGTATTCAACTCCATCGGATTCCGCAATACGCAGATTCTTCGCTTCATCAATACAGAAGCCGGAAAAACCGACAAGCCGAAAGTTACCGCAGCCGAAAACAGAACTATTGACACAAAATAATTTGCATTCTGCAACTATTAGAAAGGGATGAGGCAACTTATCCCTTTTTTCATTTCTCACCGGATTCTGGGAAAAATACACCCAGAAAGTGTTTACTGAAAATTATTTTTGTCTGAAAAAAATTTTTTGCCTGCCGAATCCCAAACGCTGCTTGTCAGCGGACGCAAAATTCCCGTCATGATTCATTATGAATCGCGCACCACCTCACGGGTCACCATCGGCAAGCGGGGAATTATTATGCGCATATCGCGCTATCTGAGCAAGATGGCTCAATCACGGCAGGTGGAAGAATTCAAAAACTGGGCGGCAGGAAAAATTCATCAGCGTCCTGAATTGTATGCCACCCGAAGAAAGGATTTTTACTCCGGAATGATTATCCCGGTTAGAGATAAGTCCTTTATATTGGAGCTGCACTTCACTGACAGGAAAATTTGCCGCGCTGCCGTGAAAGAGGATATCATCCGATTACATCTCTCCGCATTTCTGGATGAAGAAGAACTGGAAAAAACCATCTCACGGCTTATCCATAAATGTATCGCGAAGGAGTTTTATTCGTGGATATATGCAAAGCTTCGCTATTTAAATGCAATGCATTTTCCGAAAAAGAAATTCCAGACGCTGAGGCTAAAATATGTCACTTCTCTGTGGGGAAGCTGTTCCAGGCATGGAAATATCACCCTATCCACCCGCCTGCTCTTTGCGCCTGATGCGGTGATTGACTATGTGCTTGTTCATGAGTTGGCGCATCTTTATGTTCATAACCATTCGGCTCAATTCTGGGAATTGGTTGAGGGCGTAATGCCTGATTATCAGCGATGCGAAAAATGGCTGAAGGAGAACAATTTGTTTGAGTTTTAGCATTCAGGTGGGCGAAGTTTGCCTTTCTGGCGCATCCGCGTCTCAAGCCCGTTCACTTCCAGATATTCGAGGATGACTTTCAGAAACGGCAAGCCATAGCTTCGCAGGCGGGTGTCATCCCATCCGGCAATTTTCTGCAAATCATATTTAGTATTCGGCAGGTAGGTCGCCATCTGGTGAAGCTTCAGATAAGGAACAATTTCTTCGGCTTCCGTTTCATATTTTGAAGCAAGGTAATTTCGCACGTCTTTTAAATGCTCTAAAAGGTCAGGTTCGTAATCCGGGGCGCGGGAAATGCGGGTGCTTTTCACACCGAGTTTATTTCCAAAATTTGATTTCATCAGCCACACCTGCTCTTTCCCGTTCAGCACCCGCCATCCTTTTTCGGTAATGAACAGCACCGAATTTTCGGAAGAGGACCGGTTCAGGTATCCCAGTGAAATCAAATCACGCAGATGATTCAGCCATTGCTGCCGGCTGAGGTCTGCGCCTGCCCCGAATGTTTTCAGCAAGCGGTGCTCAGGCAATATCTTTTCTGATTTCGACCCCATTAAAAAATCTATCACATACTCTGACGCATATTGCTCCTTCAGGCGTGCCACCGCAGACAGAATCTTCTGTGCAATAACGGTGGCATCAAATTTATGGGGCATATCCTTATGACCTGAAACCGATTACCGCAGTGTGCTCACTGAACTCAATCTCCTGTTGGTTGTAAATCTCCGCAAGAGTCATAGGCTTTTTCACAATCGTGTCAAAGCCCAGGTTGGCGGAAAGATGCTGTGATTTTTCAAGGGAGAGTTCCTTGAATTCGTATTTGGCAATGAGTCTTCCTTTGCGCAGCAGTGCTTTGTCAATGGCAGCAATATCGCAGTTGAAGGTGCATACAATTTGAATGCTGAAGCAGTCAGCCAGCAAGCCGTCAGAAAGGTTGAGCAGGTTCGACACCGCACTGTGCCTGCCGGTTGCTCTTTGCTGTACAACATTTTCAGCATCCTCAATAATCAGGATGGAGTTAGAGTAATCTTTCAGCAGGCTGATGAACTCAGGGTCGGTAATGTGGGTCGCCATGTGGGGCGGAACAAACAGCTTTCGCTTATTGACCACCGAACATATGTAGCGGATGTAATTTGTTTTGCCCGTACCCGTTTTGCCGTAAAGAATCACCAGTCCCTTGTCATTTTCGCGGCTCAGGCGCTCCAGTATCAGTTCATTGATGGGCTTGAAGCTGTCGTTGTAGTTGTGGTCAATATCAAGATTGGAGTATTGCTTTTTGTTGAAATTGAATGGCGAAAAGTTGAAGCCGATTCGGTCGCGCACCAGCAGATACAGCTCTTCCCTGATACTGCGCGGGATAAGTTCGCATTGTTTTATGATTTGCTTTAGTTCCGCCACCCGTTCCGGATTCACGCTGTCAGAGTAAAGGATGTGCACGTCAGCGATGTAATCCTGATAATTGTCTTCAATGGCGAGCATCAGCTCGTTGTCCATCAAAAACGCTGACAAGCCTACAGAGGAATTCTCTGCCTTACAATCGTCAAACTTTTCTGTTTTGACAATGGTTTTTTCCTTCAATTCAAATTTTTCCATCAGTTTGGTTACCAGCAAGTTGAAATCCACTCCTTCAAAAACAATCCTGTAAGGGATGAATTTATAAAGCACGTAATAATATACGTAGGGGTCGAAATACCCTGCCCGCCTCATCATCAGGCTAAGGTCCAGCCGTTTCTCCGATTCTTTGAGTAGGGAGAGTTGAAGCTTGGTCATTGATGTGAAGAATAAAATCGGTCAGACCATCTAAAGTCTGACCGGAAAAACTGCAAGTTAAGATAAATTTCCGGTTGGAGAGGTTCGGTTAGTTCGCCTTCACTGGCTCGGCTTAATGCTCGAAAATCCCGTCACATCCGAGGAGATTTTCGGCAAGCCTTTGTAAAGAATCTCGCTGGCTCCGTTAGCATCGGCATCCAACTGACCTGAAACGTTCACTTCGGCTTTACTGGCGCCATTCACCTTGATGTTGCAGGTGGCGGTTTGGTAGCCAAAAGCCTTCAGCCGGGAGGCGCCACTCACGTTCACGTCCAAATCATTTCCCTTGCCAGAAAGGACGAGGCTCGATGCGCCCGTCACTTCTACAGTAAGGCGCTTATACGATGAGTGCATGTCCACTTCGCTGGCTCCGGCAACCTGCAGGTCCATCTCATCCCCGCTAAACCCTGTTATCACCGCACGGTTGGCTCCCGTAATTTTCAGGCGGCTCAGTTCGGGAAGCGTGATGCTGACGTTTGCCCGCTTATCTCTGACGAAGAAATTGATTCCATGGCGCATTTCAATAATCAGCCTTTTGCCATCCTTCTCAATGTCAAGGTGGTCAATAAACCGCTGGCTGCCGTCTGCAGTTATCCTGAATTCACTGCCATGACGCACCTCAATATTGAACGCGCCTGCGGCAGCAATCTCCGAGAAATCCCGGTAGTCGAATTCGCGGCTCACGTTCCCTTTCGTAAAGGGAGAATTCTTCTCCGTTATATCACAATCCAGGCAGGCAAGCCCGGCAGGGAGCATGGTCCACACATGACCGCCCATGTCGCGGTCATAGATGTTGCTGGTATTCTCCACGTCAAAGAGCATATCCGACACTGCTTCGGAGATGAATATGGATTTTCCTTCGGGCATCTGCAGG
>DATLYB010000235.1:0-2851 GCA_035575215.1 Chitinophagales bacterium | reverse complement strand
TTTCAAAATGGCTGTTTCCCAGGAACAAGGCATAGCCCTCGATGAGTTGAGCATCCAATCCATCCAGCACGTCCCGGTAGCCCAACTCTGCAAGCTTCATCACTCCGCCCGGCTGCAGCAACTCGCCAATAATCTTTTCCGGCTCGGAAAAATCGCGTTCTACCACCGCCACACTGACACCTCGCCTGCCCAGATACCACGCGAGCGCTGAACCGGCAACCCCCGCTCCTGCAATGCACACATCATATTCAACCGGTGAGGGAAAATGCCCGCTGGTTTTTTTCTGCGTGCTCACATCCTGCCGGGCGGTGGCTGCTGTCATGGGAGGTTGATTAAGCAGGTGAAGGCTGCAGGGTACCGGAGGCTGAATGCTTCGTGGTTTTTTTGATTATCCGCATCAGATGCTCCCGCATTGCTTCACTGGCAGGGTCGTTCTTGTTCATTCTGTTTAAAATATCCTTCGCAAAAAAGCTGAAATGGTTTTTGAACGTGTGGAAGTCATTCACTTCAAGCATGAGCTTAGCGGCAAGACCTTTCCTGATTTTTACCACTCCCGTAAATACTTTTGGGTTATTATACACCTTTGCCAATGTAGCTATCGCCATCACCTGCGGGATGGCGCAAAAACGAAATACATCCGGATGGCGCAGCTGCGCGACATAATCGAGGCAATCGGGCGCATGCCGCAACGCATCGCTGACCAAATGGTTCAGGCAGGCAAGCGAGGCGGGGGATTCGGGAGCGTCCAGAAAATCTTTCAGCCTGCCGGCATACCGGCTCCAGATTTCTTCAGGCCAAAAGATTCTTCCCGAAACAAAATCCTCATAATAATCGCGCACGATGTTGGTCTTCTGCAGGAAGAGTCCCATCGAGTTGGACAGGTGCGGCTGCCGGCTCAGGGTAGCATTTTCAACTCCCGATGCGGCAAAGAGCTTGGATAAGCCTATTCCCACCAGCCCCGCCACATAATGACAATACAAATCATAATCAGCGAGAGTTTTGACGCTGCATTCCGAAAAATCAGCCATCCCCGCACCCATCTGCCGGCAGATTTCGGCAATCACGATTTGATATTTTGCATCCAGGGTTTGGAATGAGCGGGCAACCTTTCCATAATTGGAAAGCAGAGCGCGGTAATCATCCGAGTCGCCCACCCCGGTGATGCTGCAATCAGGCTCATGGTTTTTTGCATAGAAATTCCTCAGCAGGGGCAGTTTTTCTTCATGGGGAAAAGCCGCATCATCTTCCACGGTATCAAGCCCGCGCAACACCAGATAAAAGACGCACACCGCATCTCTCAGTTCATCGGGCAGGTGGCGGATGACCACGGCAAAGGAACGCGATACCTTATTGAGAGCGGCATAGCAGAATTCCATGTCGCCCGCATTTTCTGCAATACAATCGAGCGGCTCTTTCTCTTCAGAATTTCCCAGCCCCGCCAGCTTCATTTTCAGCATAGCGGATAACTCGGAAGGATGATAAGCAGATTGCATCAATTCCCTCAGCATGGTTTTTCTCGCTTCAAGGAGTTAGAAAACGAAGCAGCAAATGAAAGAGTTGGAATCAGAAAAAGTGTCCCGTAAAAAATTTCAGGAATGAAAACAGGTTCATAAAAAATTTTCGGACGCATGAACATCATAGCACACAGGGCAGTGTCCAGTAAGTTGAGCGTAATCGCACAGTTTTCAGTGTAATTTGGCTACAAGAGTCCAAAAAAATTTGTTTGCACCACATTACTTCCAAAAAAAATTTAAGGGACTCTTTTGCGGGTGTAGAATACTTCATTTGCCGCGAATCTTAATTATCAGCCAGTAGATTTTGCGAAAGATTATCGAAAAAAAATTCAGCATGAAAACCAATCACGTAAGCAACCGTGAAATCCCGGTGGGGATTGATGACCTCTCCCTCTACGTTCCTGAAATCTATCTGCCTGTTGCGGAGCTGGCAGCGCACCGCCATCTCGATTATGAAAAGCTGAACAAAGGCTTAGGGCTGGAAGCAATGGCGGTGGCGGATGTGCATGAAGATGCCTCCACGATGGCTGCCAACGCAGTCAAAGACCTGCTGGAGAAAAACGGAATAGCTCCGCACTCCATCGGAAGGATTTATGTAGGCTCAGAGAGCTCCTCTGACGGCTCCAAGCCCATCGCTTCCTATGTGCTGGGCATGCTCGCTGACTACTACAAAAAAAATTACAGCGCGAACGCCTTTTTAAATACCGATGCGGTGGATATGACCTTCGCCTGCATTGCCGGAGTGGATGCGCTGCTCAACACCCTGGATTGGGTGCGTGCCGACCCTACCAGAACCGGCATTGTGGTTTGCACCGACAATGCCAAATATGAATTGGGGAGCTCCGGGGAATATACCCAGGGCGCAGGTGCTATTGCCTTGCTAATCAAAAGCAACCCCCGGCTGCTTGCCATTGATGAGCCTGTTGGCGTTGCCACCGTCAGCGAGCATGATTTCTTTAAACCATTGAGAAGAGTGAGCCGGCATCGCTTAGCCGAAGCCGTCAAAGGAAATCTGCCGGACGGCACCGTGAATTTTTCCATTCCGGGCATCCTGTCGCCACAGGAGAATTATCTTGAGGTGCATAAAATTTTTCCGGTCTTCGATGGTCCGTATTCAAATGAATGTTATGCCAGCCGGCTGAAAGCGGCTTATACGCATTTCAGCAGGCTGAAAGCCAGTCATTGCCTGCATGACTGGGACAGAATCGTATTTCATCTGCCCTACGCTTCTCACGGCAGGCGGATATTCCCCGAAATATTTTACGATGAAAACAGCCGGCATCCCGGATTAAAAGAACAGGTACTGGCGATAGACCCGCGGTTCGATGAAAACAGAT
>DATLYB010000234.1:0-8144 GCA_035575215.1 Chitinophagales bacterium | reverse complement strand
AACATGGGTGCGCTCGCGTATTTTCTGCTTGATGGCGGAGGAGAGCTGCATAAACGAGCCGTTGGCGGGGATGCGCGTCTTCAGGTTTCTGCCCTTGCCGTTGCGTGTTTTTATTTCGAAATAGGAATCACCGCAGTCAACATAGCGTCTGAAACGGAATTTGTTGCGCCTTGCCTTACCGCGCTGATGATCTTGATATGATTGCAGGTCGGGCGTGTCGAAATAAACTGACTCGTACTGGAAGGTGCGTCTGCCGTTCATGTCAAGCACGCGGTAGCGGGGGAGGAGCTGCTCTAAAAACCGGGGCAGCAGCGAATCAGGGAAAACGGATTTGTAATCCTTCCGGTCGGAGAGGTCGATTTTATCCAATTCCGAAAGGCTGATGCCTTGATAATCGCGAAGAATGCCTTCAATGCTGCTCATAAGATATATCCAAAATTCGTTCTTTTTAACCCAACTGTATTGTTTGGGAGAGAAGGGGCTTTCAGAGGAGGAAAAAATGCCATGCCATTCCTCCCGCCATGCACACTGCAATCGTTTTCAGCATGTCCCATTTTAAGACGAAGAAAACAAGGAACGCCAGCAGGGTAAGGGCAAGCGCCCCGTAGTGAACCGTTTTCCAGTCAGGAATAAACAATCGGGCAATCGAAAAATTTATTTCATGAACTTCAGCGAAAAGCACATTGAGCGAAAACCAAATGCCGAGATTGAGCATCACGCCCACCACTGCTGCCGTAATGCCTGACAATGCCGATGAGAGGTTTTTATTTCCTCGGAAATGTTCAATGAAAGGGGCGCCCGTGAAGATATAAAGAAAGCTGGGGATGAAGGTGACCCACGTCACGATTATCGAAGCAAGGATTCCGGCAGCCAGCGGATGGAGCGAACCAGCGTTGCGAAAAGCACCCATGAACCCAACGAACTGTACGACTTGAATCAGCGGTCCCGGAGTGGTTTCTGCCATACCCAGCCCGTCAAGCATTTCTCCGGGCTTCAGCCAGCCATAGGTTTCCACGGCTTTTTGCGCGATATAAGCCAGCACGGAATACGCTCCGCCAAAGGTCACCACTGCCGCCCGACTGAAAAACAAGCTTTGCTGAACGAACACGTTCTCTTTCCCGAAAATCAGGAAGAGGATTCCTACCGGAAAAAGCCACAGTGCAAGCCAGAAAAGTACGGTGAAGATGGTTTTCGCGGCTGAAGGTTTCTCAAAACGAAAGAGGTTGTCTGAGGTGCCTGACGTTTCCGAAATTTCTGACACCGGTTGCTCCCCGATGACACAAAATTTTTCAGGGAAAATCTTACCGCCAAGAAATCCGAGTAGTCCTGCCGTAATCACGATGTAGGGAAATCCGGCATTGAAAAAGAAAATGGCAATGAATGAGAGAAGCGCAACGGCAGCCATCACTTCATTTTTCAAAGCGCGCTTCCCGATTTTGATTACCGCGCCCACAACGATGGCAAGCACCGCGGGCTTTATTCCGAAAAACACGGCCTGAATAATCCATACGTCATAAAAAACTGCATACATGATACTCAATGCGAGAATGGACAGAAAGCCGGGAAGCACGAACAGCGTACCTGCTGCAATGCCGCCCATTGTTTTGTGCAGCAGCCAGCCGATGTAGGTGGCAAGCTGCTGCGCTTCGGGTCCCGGCAGCAACATGCAGTAGTTCAGCGCATGAAGGAAGCGATTTTCGCTGACCCACTTTTTTTCTTCCACGAGCACTTTGTGCATCACGGCAATCTGCCCTGCGGGACCGCCAAAACTGTAGAGCGCGACTTTTGTCCACACCTTGAGGGATTCACGGAAGGGAACGGGGTTCATTCTTAACTATATCTTCCCTTCCTGCATCAGCAAATGTGCTTTGAGGATGCCGCCAACGGAGAGGCTATCCTGAATCCTTCCTTCCATCACCATGCGGTAAGCTTCGCTGAAGGGCAGCTTGGCGATTTGCAGCCTCTCGTCATCATCGGGCGAGGCGATGCCTTCAGTGATGCCTTTTGCCACGTAGATGACTGCCACCTCATCAAGGATGCAGTTGGATGTTTGCATCTCAAGAATTTTGATGTATTCGCGGGCTTGCAGACCGGTTTCTTCCTTCAACTCGCGCATGGCTGATTCAACAGGGTTAACATTTAATTTGCCGCCCCCTTCCACTATTTCCCAGCTGTATTTGCCATGCGGGTAGCGGAATTGCCCCACCAGCCAGGTATTGTAAGCCTCATCAAGCGGAATGATGCCGATGGCAAGATGCTTGGCGCTTACCACTCCGTAAATAGTGTCTTTGCCGCTGGGGTCAATCACCTGATGTTCACGCACGATAATCCACGGATTGTCATAGACGATTTTTTCGGATTTCTTTATCCAGGGATTGCTTTCATCTTCCAGATGTATTTTGCTCATTGTATTGGTTCAGTGAAATAATTACCGGCAATCAGCCGCTTCACTAAAAGCGGAACTCCCTCCGATGCTTTCGCCCGGATGAATTCAACACGGGGCACGTTGTACACTTCCGGAATTTTTGGGTCAATGATGTATTTGGGAACATCATAGTCAACATAGTTGATTAGTCCCGCAGCAGGATAAACAACCAGCGATGTGCCGATAATAATAAAAATATCAGCGGTGGAAGCAATTTGTGCCGCCTGTTCCATCATAGGAACTTCTTCGCCAAACCACACCACAAAGGGCCGCAATTGCGCCCCGCGCTCGCATGTGTCACCCAGATTTAAATCCTTTTTCCATTCGTAAACCAGTTCAGGATGCTTGGTGCTTTGCGCTTTGAACAGCTCTCCGTGCAGGTGCAGTACTTTGGTTGAGCCTGCTCGCTCGTGCAGGTCATCCACATTTTGGGTGATAATGTGCACGTCAAAATATTTTTCCAATTCCACCAGGGCGCGGTGACCTTCATTGGGCTGCACTTTCAGCAATCCTCTCCTCCGTTCGTTATAGAAACGCAGCACCAGTCCGGGATTTCTTGCAAAGCCTTCGGGCGATGCCACCTCATAAATATCATACTGTTCCCATAATCCGCCCTGGTCGCGAAAAGTGCTGATACCGCTTTCGGCACTGATGCCGGCTCCGGTAAGTACGACTACCTTCTTCATGATTCAAAAAAAGCAAGTTAGAATTTTTCCAGCTTTTGCCGGGATAATGGTTAAACACCCCATGCAGGCGCATGGCACACAATAGGGAAAAATTGTTCTATGTGCTGGGGGTAACTGTGACTGTTCAAAATTGGCAATGAATTTTTGATTTGTATTTTGTGCGCAAATTTCTTCAGGCTGACACCGAGAAAAATCATCATCGCCATTGACGGGTTCGCCTCATGCGGGAAAAGCACGCTGGCAAGGCAATTGGCAGCCCGGCTGCAGTATATCTACATTGATTCGGGCGCCATGTACCGTGCGGTGATGCTGCATTTTCTGAAGAACAATATTGATTTCACCCGGCCCGAGTCATTAAAAAAGGGATTGAGTGAAGCGAAAATCACCTTCAGCTTCAATCCCGAAACACGAACCAATGAGGTATGCCTTAATGGAAGAAACGTGGAGCAGGAAATACGCGATATGCGTGTTTCAACAAAGGTGAGCGAGCTGAGCAAGATTAAGGAAGTGCGGCAGGCAATGGTGAAGATTCAGCGGGAAATCGGCAAAGACAAAGGCATCGTAATGGACGGAAGGGATATCGGAACAGTGGTATTTCCGCAAGCCGAACTGAAGATTTTTCTCACTGCCGATTTTGATGAGCGGGTAAGAAGGCGGTATGAAGAGCTGAAGGCAAAAGGAATAGCCGCCTCGCGCGAGGAGATAGCCAGCAATCTGAGAGCGCGTGATTTGATTGACACCACCCGAAAGGAAAGCCCGTTAGTGAAAGCGCCCGATGCCATTGAAATCAACAATACGCATCTTACTCCCGAAGAGCAGCTGGAAAAAGTGTATGCCCTGGCAATGGAAAGGATTCTAGCCCCTGCGTAGCCCGGAGTGCTAAAAATTCAAGCTGTACTGCAGCGCATAGCTTCGGGGCGCGTTCATCACCAGCGGGCGCAGCGCATATTCGCGGTTATTTAGATTGTTAATGATAAAGGCGACCTTTGAATGAGAAGCGATTTGGTATGAAACGCGGATGTCAACGACAAATTCCGGATGCTCGTTTGCCTCGCGGTAGTCTCTGGCTTTGATTCCAATAAACTCAATGGCAGGGCTGTAGAAGATAGAGTCCACATTTTGCATGAAGCTGTAGTATTTAAAGCTTCCTCCCACAGAAAGGTTTTTATAATTCAATTCAAGGTCAACCTTTGCGATGTGCTGGTAGCGGTATTTTAAAATGTAATCCGTGGTGTCAGAGCTGGTGTTGATGTAATCGAGTTGCTTTCCATAGTCATCCACGGCAAAAGGTTGGTGGGGGTCCAAAGCGATTGGTTTTGCCCACGTGTAGCCAGCGAGCACGTTTATCCCGAAATTATCGGTAAACTGACCTTGCCCCATCAGAGTTATTTCTACTCCGGAAACACGCGTGCGGTGAGTATTTTGTGATTTAAACGCCAATCCCGATTCGGCAAGCGACAGCCCCTTTGTTGAATCATAAAATGCCGCAATGAATTCGATATAATCCTGGTATTGTGAGACAAATCCTGCTACATCGAGATAGCCCAGAAATCTTTTGATTTTTATGCCTTGTTTGATGCCTGCCTCTGCATTCCAGCTTTTTTCCGATTTAAGATTGGGATTGGCATTGATAGGCACTCCCCCCACAGTCGTTTCAATGAAGCGCTCAGCGATGGTCGGGAAACGAAATCCCTGCCCGAACGATGCGCGAATGTAGGTTTCTTTGTGCGCTTTATAGCTGAATCCAAAACGTCCTACGGGTTGATTATCTGTTTGATTGGAAATGGAATCGGGAACCGAAGCTCCGTTTCCGTTGTCAGCTACCGATTCCACACTCACCTTAAAATACTCCCATCTGCCTCCAGCGGTTACGGTTAACTTGTCCCAAAACTTTTTGTCAATCTGAAGATATACGCCCATCATGCCTTGATTATAATTGCCGGCATATAACTCCGATTTGGCAATAACATAGTTTCCCGTTAATCCAGCGGAAATTGTAAAATCTTTAATCTTTTGAAGATTTTTCATATACCTGAACTCTCCATAAAATACCGTATTATTATTTTGCTGATTGTTGTCGTTGTCGTTGTTCTGGTAGAAAACCCGTGAGTTGAACGAATATTTGTTTCCGCGCTGGTCAAAGTAGCTTACGTACGGGTCAAAGTTTAACGAAGGCTGCAGGGTAGTGGTTAAGGCACCCGGATACGCGCGAAGCAGTCCGTCCGTATTATTGAGCCAAATAAGCGAACCGGCAGACCTTCCGTACATGGCGTTCCCATTCAGCCCGAAAGCCAACCCCTTCAATTTTCTTAGTTTGAAGTAGGTGTTGAAATTGATTCTTCCCCGGTTGGTGAATTCTCCTTTTTTCAAATCCTTTGAAAGAGCTTCGAGTGAATCGTTATACTGGGCAGCGGTTATTTTGCCTTGACTTAAAAGCCGGTTCCATTCCGGAACTTTATCTTCCGCATCAGAAGGAGGGGGTCCGATAAAGCCATTTTCCACCTGCAGATTACCGCCAATTACGAATGAGAATATCAAATTCTTGGATGAATCGGTATTCACCTTTCGCGAATGAAGAAAATTCATATTGGTGTAAAACGGAAAATTCTCTTCCCACCATTTTGCCTCTTCCCGCGCTGGTTTATCATATATACCCGTGATTAGATTTATCTTGGTAAGCGGCACGGATTTAGGATACGCTGTGCGAACATTTATCACTCCATTCAAAGCCGATGAGCCGTAAAGAACCGATGATGCCCCCTTGATAATTTCCACCTGTTCAATGTTTTCAATCGGGATGAAACCCCAGCTTGGTCGCCCTGCATCTCCGCTCATAATGGGCATGTCATCAACCAGGATTGCGACCCTGCTTCCGGCACCAAAGCTGTAGCCGCTGCCTGCCCGCAACTGCGGCTCATTGTCAACAATGGTTAGTCCGGGGGCTTGTTCCAAAGCTTCAGTAACATCAGTTACTCCCTTGTTTTCAATTATATTGGGCTTGAGTACATCAAGCGATGAAACCACTTCTTCAATAGGTCTTGCGTATTTGTCAGTTTTCACCAGAATTGTTTCCATTTTGATGTCGGCTTTTTCAAGAGAAACGTTCAGTGTCTGTGTCTCACCGGCATTAAGGGTGACGCTGCGGGAAGTTTTGCCGTATTCCATTGATGAATAGATAATTTCGTAGGCGCCTGGCTCCAGCTGCAGCTCATAGTTGCCGTCAAAATCCGTAGTGGTGCCTACGGACTTATCGCTGACATAAACATTCAGAAACGGAAGAGGTTCTTTTGAATCGGTGTCAGTGACCTGTCCTTTCAGGATGCCTTTCTGGGCAAACAACGGGCTTTCGCCTGACAGAAAAATCATGACCGCAAAAAAGACTTTCGGATATTTCATGGGAATTTGGGTTTAAGAGCCGGGGATGTGATGTCCTTATTCTTAATTCTTATTGGCAGCGTAATTGAGAGGGTCAAAGATATATTTTTTAGTTCAGAGTTCACAGTCGGCTAAGACTCATTTGAGGTGCTGGAAAAATTCTCAAGCCATTTGTTTTAACCGGAAGTACGTGGATAATTTGTGTCATCCCTTCGGGGTTTCTATTGTCACAGAAAACTTACTTTTATAATACTATCATCCCTTCAGGATTTAACAATTCCTGAACCCTGAAGGGGTGATAGCTGAATAATCTGAATGCAAGGAAGAAAATCTGGCAGGTTATTCAGGATGCTTTGATTTCCGTGCAGCAATTAAAAAATCAATCTGGCATCTCAAAATATAACTTAGCCTCACAGTCATAAATTCTCATTTGTTCGCCAATCAACCGCGCCAAACTCACATGGTAAATAACTACCTTTGCTCGTGTTTTAATCAAGAATTATCATTCAGGGGAGTTAAGAAAAAGTTCTTTAATAACCGCGCGTTATGCTGAGCCGGAGAAATCTCAGGGTGAAAGTGATGCAGGTGCTTTATTCTATCGAGCACAACAATCAGACTGCATCCTCAGAGGCGGTGGGAATGCTGGAAAGGAGCATCGAAAAAGCCTACACGCTGCTTGCCTTCAACCTTTCGCTCATCGTAAGAATCGCAGACTACATCCGCAGGGAATGGGAAATAAAAACCTCAAAATTTCTTCCCACCGATGAAGACCTTCACTTCAGCACCCGGCTTGCCGGGAATCCCTTCATCAACGCACTGCGTCAAAGCAAACAAGTCAGCGCTCAGCTCAGACTTGCCTTGTCAGAAGAGGAAAACGCACTTGTAAAAGCGCTTTTTAAAAAACTTTCCGATGAGAGCGAATACAAGCTCTATTGTGAAAAAAAAGCCGTGGAGCTGAAGGAAGAAAGGAAGATTCTATTGTTCGCATTTTCAAAGGTGATTTTCAAGCATCCGGCTTATCTCCAGTATGTGGAAGATAATTTTCCCGAGTGCCTCAGCGAATTGGGGAAAATCAATTTTACGACAGCGGAAATGATTGAAAAGCTGTCGCCTGATGCTCCCAACGGGCTGCTTGCATTTCTTGATACCGACACGGAAGCGAATTTCGCAAAGGAACTGCTTGAAAAAACCCTTGCCAACAATCAGCGCTTCACTGCCCTTATTGAGCCAAAATTAAAAAACTGGGATGTTGACCGCATCGCCCGCCTCGACATGATTCTGATGAAGATGGCTCTGTGCGAGCTATTGTGCTTCGAACAGATTCCCGTAAAAGTTTCCATCAATGAATACATTGACATCTCAAAAAGCTACAGCACCCCGCGAAGCAAAGATTTCATCAATGGCATTCTTGACAACGTGATGCACGAACTGCGTGAAAAAAATGAAATCAAGAAGACAGGAAGAGGGCTGGTGGAATGAAAGTCTGGTAATCGGTAAACAGAAGTTGGCGGTAATGCTGAAAATGGGCTAAGTTCTATTTTGAAGTGCCAGACCTGACTTTTTTAATTGTTTACATTGTTTACAAACTCTTTCCTATTCCTGCTGCCACCAAATCCTCTTTGGTTATTCCCTTATCTATGCAGCAATTTAAAAGCTCA
>DATLYB010000233.1:0-9501 GCA_035575215.1 Chitinophagales bacterium | reverse complement strand
CAAGATTCTGATTATCTGCGGGGCAGTATTGATTGTCATCGGGGTGCTGCTTTCGTTGTTTGGTAAAATTAACGGCATCCCGCGCCTTCCGGGTGACATTGTAATCAGGCGGGATGGGTTCACTTTCTATTTTCCAATCGTTACATCCATTATTTTAAGTATCTTGCTGACGCTTATTATTGTGGCAGTCAAGAAATTAAGATGAGAATAGCGACAATCAACCCGTTTGATAACAAGGTTGTTAAGAAATTCAGGGAGCTGAGAGACCAGGAAGTGGACGAATGCATCCGGAATGCAGTACTGGAATTCGAGGCGTGGAAAAACATGCCCGTGGCTTCCCGCAGCCGCTATCTGAAATCCGTAGCCGAGATATTGCAGGCTGAAAAGAAGCACTATGCCTCCATCATCACATTGGAGATGGGAAAGCCCGTGAGGCAGGCAATTGCCGAGATAGAGAAATGCGCGCTGGTGTGCGAGTTCTATTCGGAGACGGCTGCCCAATGGCTGAATGATGAAAAAATCCAGACCGATGCTTCCAACAGCTATGTAGTGTATGAACCGCTGGGAGTCGTGCTGGGCATCATGCCCTGGAATTTTCCTTTCTGGCAGGTGTTCCGCTTTGCCGTGCCGGCAATCGCTGCCGGAAACGTGGTGCTCCTGAAGCATGCCCTCAACGTGCCGCAGTGCGCGCTGGCAATCCAGGAAATTTTCCGCAAGGCACAGCCCGGAAACATTTTCCAGAGCCTGCTGATTAGCCAGCGAACTGCCAGGCGCATCATCGCTCATCCGGCTGTGAAGATGGTGTCGCTCACCGGCAGCGACCGGGCGGGCTCAGAGGTAGCGGCTCTGGCAGGGCAGCACATCAAAAAGTCAGTGATGGAGTTGGGCGGCAGCGACCCGTTCATCGTGCTGGACGATGCCAACCTGAAATCGGCCGCTGAAATTGGCGTGAGAAGCCGCATGCAAAATGCCGGGCAAAGCTGTATCGCAGCCAAGCGCTTCATTGTACGTCCGGAGGTATATGACCAGTTCGTTGCGATGCTCGCAGAACTTATCGGCAAAATAAAAGTCGGCAACCCTGCTGATGAAGCTACCGACATGGGACCCCTGGCTCGGGAGGATTTGGCAAGAAGCGTGATGCGGCAGGTGAATCTATCGGTGAAGAAGGGAGCTAAAATCGTAGCGGGCGGAAACCGTCCTTCCATGAAAGGCGCCTTTGTGAATCCCACCTTGCTTACAGATGTGAAGCCGGGAATGCCGGCTTTTGATGAAGAGGTTTTTGGCCCGGTAGCATCGGTGGTATTAGCTAAAGATGACGATGATGCCGTTCATCTTGCCAACAAAACCGTTTACGGACTGGGCGCCTCCATCTGGTCGGAGGATATTGAGCGTGCCACGCGCCTTTCGAGGCTGCTGCATTGCGGCAGTGTTTTCATCAACGGCATGGTGAAATCAGACCCGCGCCTGCCCTTTGGAGGAGTGAACCGCTCCGGCTACGGGCGGGAACTTTCCATCCATGGCTTGCGAGAATTCGTGAACGTGAAGGCAGTGTGGGTAGGGTAGGTCCTTGTGCTTATGTTGTTCGGGTGTAACAATTCCCCGTTTCACCCCGTCAGCTCCCGCACAATCTTAAACTCGCTGAAAAATTCTTTTGCGATTACGCGCAGCACGGTGTAGGCTGGCACAGCAAGTATCATTCCGAACACACCGCCCGCTGTGCCGCCCGCAAGGATTACAAGGAATATCTCCAGCGGATGCGTCCGCAGGCTTGATGAAAAGATGAGCGGCTGGGTGATAAAATTGTCAATCAGCTGTGCAAGCCAGAAGACGATTCCCATTTTCACCGCCAGCCAGAACATCCCCGGATAAAATTCAATGGGAAAAACCTCGGCAATGGCAATCAGCGTCCCGATAACAAAGGCGATGATTACGCCCACGTAGGGAATGATGTTGAGAATGGCTCCGAAAAAGGCGATGAGCAGCGCGCTTCTCACTCCGATGATGGATAGCCCGATGAAAAGAATCACGGCAAGAATGATGATTTGCCCCAGAATGCCCAACAAGTAGCGGGTAAGCAGGTGCTTTGCGCCATGAAAAGCCTTGTCGGTATTTTGCTCATACTCCGCGGGAGTAAACGCCTTGATGATTCTGTAGAACAGGTCTTTTTCTTTCAGAAAAAAGAAAAGGATGAACATCACCGATACGAACGACACGAATAAATTGCCGGTGAATCCCACAATGGTGCCCAGCAGGTTTGATACATTCGTGAAGCTAATCACACTTTTAAGCCGGTGCTGAAGGTAGTGGCTCAGCGACTCATTCTTCAGCACTCCGGCATCCCTTAAGAATGATTCGACACTGCGGAAAGGCTTTTCAAAAGCTGCCGCCAGTTGTGCCGTGTCAATCCTGGAAATCATATTCGCTTCTTTCACCACCAGCGGGATGAAGATGGAGATGAACATCAGCGCAATCAGCAGCATTACGCCCATCGTCATGAATGCGGCAAGCGTGCGGGGAACGGTGAACCGCCTTATTTTTCTTGTTGCAATAAATTCCATCAGCGGCTGTCCCACCAGCGACAGCAGTCCGGCAATCAGCAGGTAAGTGAGGATGTTGCTGAAATACCATGCGAGGGCGATGAAAAAGAAGAAACCGATAAGAATAAGCAGTGAGCGCGGGAGTGAACTCATATTCTTTTTAGAGTTTCCGGTTTAGAGTTGAGTTGAAACTCATTTAACTCTAAACTGTTTCTCTCGTCCTCGCTTTCATGAACGTTTTGCGGTGAGTCACTTCATCCACCACCAGCTTGCTGATAATCTCGTGCATTACTTGCGTGGTGCCTGCGCCAATGGTCATCAGGCGCGTGTCGCGGAAGGCTCGTGCAATGCCGAAATCCTCATGGTAGCCCCAGCCTCCGTGAATCTGCAATGCCTCGTTCACCACCCTGAAGCATTCTTCCGACACAAACGCCTTGGCAATCGTGACAATCTTGATTGCCTCCGGTCCCCTTTCGATGTATTCCTGCACAGCGCGGAATGTGAGGGAGCGGCAGGCTTCCACGGTGATTGCCATCTCCGCCAGCTTGTGGCGAATCACCTGAAACTTGTTAATGGGCTTCCCGAATGCTGAGCGCTCGCGGGCATACTGCTTGGCTTTTTCAAGTGCAGCCTCTGCGCCATAGGTGCCCATCACCGCAGCAATGAGGCGCTCTTCCTGGATGTTGTTCATGCAATAATAAAACCCCATATTTTCCTCACCGACAAGGGCGGATTTCGGCACTTTGCAGTTTTCAAAATACAATTGTCCGGTGTCGGAGGTGTGCATCCCCAGTTTGTCGTGCACAGGCACGGCTGTGAAGCCGGGAGTCTTCGTGTCGAACAGCAGGAAGCTGAGGTTGTAGCCTTCGCCCGTCCGCACCAGCAGCACGATGAAGTCAGCCATTGTGCCATTGGTTATCCACATCTTGGTGCCGTTCACCAGGTAATGATCGCCTCGGTCTTCTGCGCGCGTCTTGATGCCGCCAAGGTCAGAGCCGGCATCAGGCTCCGTTAATCCAAGAGCGGCAATCTTTTTCCCTTGCAGGGCCGGCATCAGGTAATTCCGCTTCTGCTCGTCAGTGCCCAACGCATTGATAAGCGGCAGCGGCAGGTAGGTGTGTGCATACAGCGACATGGAAAGCCCGCCCAGCCCTGAATAAGCCAGCTCGGATGAGATGACCACGGCAGCCCATAAATCCATTCCGCTGCCGCCCACTTCTTTTGGGAAACTCACGCCAAAGAACCCCAGCTCGCCCATCCGCTCAAAGATGTGACGCGGACATACGTGATTTTTTTCCCATTCCCGCGCATGGGGAATCATCTCGGTTTCCATAAACTGCCGGAATGATTCGCGCAGCAGTTCATGTTCTTCGGTGAAAGGATTGGTCAGTGACATAAAAAATTTGTTGTTCAGTTTGATAACAAACTTACATGAATACTGCTAAATAAATAAAGAATTGCATTGACTCAGCGGGAAGTTCAGCAATTTTCCGATTCGCTGCGGGAGTAGTATTGTCATCGGCTATTATGAAAAATAATAGAAAGGGTTTAACCTGATGAGCCGTGATGGAACCGGCTTCTTCCGCTATCCTTACCTTTTTTATTTTTCTACCGTCACTGTTATGCAAAATCATAACTTGCGCATGGTATTTGCCGGATTCTAAAAATATCAACTATGAAAATTCTAAAACCCCCGCTCATTACTCTGTTGCTTATCCCCTCCGCCCTTTACTCTCAGCCGCGGGGCACGGGAATGAAGTTTGACCTGAAACTGTACGCCAAAGCTGACAAAGCCGATTTCAGCCGGCTGGGTTTCACCGCCCCGCTGCCGGCAAGCGTTTCATTCAAAGATTATGCACCGTATCCAAAAGACCAGGGGCAAACGAGCACCTCCGTGGGATGGTCAACCACCTATGGCGCGCTCACGATTGAGTATGCCAAGCAGATGGGATTGCGCGACAAAAACAAAATCACCGCAAAGGCATTTTGCCCGTATTTCACCTACAACCAACTGCGCAACCCTGATGATTACACATGCCGGGCGGGGGGATACATCTACAATGCCCTTACCGCACTGCGCACCTACGGCTCAAAGCGATACTACCTGCCAGTGTATCAATGCGGAACGAAGATTGACGAGAACGCTTTGCGAAACAGCAAACCTTTCAGGGTGAAATCATTCAAGAAGCTGTTTGACTATCCGTATGAAACCACGGAGTGGAGTTTTGAAACTTTTTACAGTCTCGACATTGATAAGGTGACGCCCGTGAAGCAGGCGCTGGCAGCGGGGCATGCGGTGCCCTTCGGCATGCTGGTGCCTGAGTCGTTTTTCTACGTGACGGGCACTGACCTGTGGGAGCCAACCGCAACCGAACTATCACTCATCCCCAATCTTACCACCTACGGACATGCCATGTGCGTGGTGGGCTATGACGACAACAAATACGGGGGCGCTTTTGAAATCATGAACAGCTGGGGTCAAAACTGGGCGAATGGCGGTTACTGCTGGCTCAAATATGCCGACTTTAAAAAATTTGTGGTGGATGCCTACTACATGGAACTCTTCAATGAATCAGCGGGAACGAAAGGCTGCGTGAGCGGTGACTGCTACAGCACTTACAGCAGGATGGTTTTCGACAGCGGAGATGAATACGAAGGCAATTTCAAAAACAGTGTATATGACGGCTATGGCATTTACATCTGGGCTGACGGGCATGTGTATGCCGGACAGTGGAAGAACGGCAAGCGCGATGGGCTGGGCACTTCCATCGTTCCCGGGGGACAGCCGTTTACCGAATACTGGAAAGATGATGCCCCCAGCCTCTATTCCGCCATTGAAACCAAAACGGTGGAAAAAGGCTGCCAGCGCGGAGATTGCTATAACGGCTTCGGCACCTACAAATATGACAATGGCACCTACACCGGAACATTCTCCTCCGGCTTGCGTGACGGATTCGGCACCTACAGCTTCAATGATGGAGGGAAAATCACCGCCACCTGGGTTGCCGACCAGGTGGATGGTTTTGGCAGACTCCATTACACCGATGGATGGGTATATATCGGGGAGTTTGCTTTTGACATGCAGGACGGATTTGGACTCGAATATGGAATTGACGGATTCGTGTCAGGCGAGTGGTCGTTTGGGGTTTTTCTTGGGGATGACACCGCCAGCCTGTTTTTTGCCGGAAAAACGCCATCCAGCGCAAGCAGAACCGCCATCAGCAACCTGAAACCGAAAATGGGAGCCGCAACCACCCTGTGCATGACAGGCGATTGCACCGATGGCTATGGCACCATGAAATACGACACGGGCGATGCTTATACAGGCTATTTCAAAGGCACTTACCGTGACGGCTACGGTATATACACATGGGCTAACGGCACTAAATATCAAGGCTCATGGCTGGCGGGCAACATGGATGGTGTCGGAAAAATTTATTTCCCTGACGGAGGCTGTTTCATCGGAGAGTTCCATAAAGGATTACAGGACGGCTACGGGCTTGAAATCAGCAGTGGCAGCTACACGGCAGGCGTGTGGAAATTCGGAAAATACCAGGAAGGAAAGACTGCACTCGGCTTTACGGAATTCAAAAAGAAGAAAGGCACACAGGGAATTGACCTGAAGAAAATCACTGCCAGCAGCCCTGCTTCAGAGAAGATTGCAAAGGCGGTGGCCGCGAAGAAGGCGGAGGTGAAATGATTCGAGGGATTCAATACCGATGACGCGAACTACTTTTTTGCCTGAAGCATGGAAGTATTGGTTTCCGTTATTTTGCTTGAATAACGGGAATAGCACAAATAGCACAAGTTAGGCTGCGCTCATTGCCTGCGCAGAAACTTGCGCTATATGGGGGGGGGTTCCGTTGTGTGGGTGTTGCTCCTTGCGGTGGTTCGCTGTGGCTTGCTTCGTCTGTTCCCCTGCCTGCCCCGTCCGTTGGCGGGGTTCAGCTTGCTTTGTTTTAGCGGTTTAGGTTTGTTTTAATCACTTGTTTTTGCGCTCTTTTTTCACGGCTTGCCGTGAACTGTTTTTGTTTTTTTCGCCCCTTTCCGCAAAGCGGAAAAAGAAATTTCATTGCCCGCATTGCGGGCAAAATGCGCCCTTTTTTTTCGCTGCCTTGCAGCGATTTGTTTTTGTTTTTAAGCGATTGTTTTGGATTATTTACGGCTTGTAATCAGTTGCTTTAATTACTCTGTTTTTTTGTCCGCCTTTGGCGGTTTGTTTTTCGCCCCTTTTTCTTTTTTTTACGCTTGCAGGGCAAGCGGTTTTTTATCGGTGTGGCTTCGCCACTCTTATTTTTTGCGCCCCTTTTTTTCTTGCTGCTTATGCAGCATTTTTTGTTTTGTGGTTTAGTCTGCTCGGTTTATTTTCTTGCTCTTATTCTCGCCTTTTTTGCTCTGTTTATTTGGGTTCTTTTTTTGATTTTTAGGGGTTGTTTTTGTGGTGGTTTTTAGCCCGCCAAAATCCCCTGAAAAACAGACATGACGGGCGGAAAAAGGAAAAGAGAGAAAAGGGTGTAACAAAAAGAAAACCAATGAGATATAAAATTTTAGGATTGTGGAAAACTTTTTTGGATTAAAGGGGCAGGAACGGGAAAACGGGCGGAAAGAACAGAAAAAAAGCCCCGACAACTTCGGGGCTTTGGTTATTATTTTTTTGTGCAGTAATCAAAGTATTTTTGTTGGGTTATGTTCACTTGCGATTTATGGAACATATTTTTAAGGGTGTCTATTTTGAACGGTTCAAAGGTTTCTATGTACGCTCTTATACAAGTTGTATCATTTTCCTTGTAAGTTGTGTAAATATCGCCTAATACATATTCCCTATAAATTGTTTCCCCTTTTTGATAGAAATTTGAATTGGGATTTTCTTTAACAACCACACATTTATTTGCTCTAAATACAATAAGTAAATCAAAAATGGTATCATTCTTTTTCCCTTGAACTATCCCCGTTTTTAAATCACCTGAATACAGCACCGAACCAGTTCCAATAAAATTTTCTTCGTATTGGGATAACTTATTACTAATTTGCTTTTCAAGGTCTGATTTTTTAATAATCTCCTGATTTTCAATCTTGAAAAATAAATCAAAATCATTTCCAGTTTTAAGCGAGCAAATGGACAATAAAAATATGGATGCAATCATTATTACTTTCATCTCAATTAGCGATTTCGTTGCACTCTTGTAACATTGTATCTCGTGTTGTGCCAATGTGGTGAATTACCTGTTATTCCAGTATTAGTAGGCGTTAACCTATTTGAATTAAAATCTCTTGCATTTGCAGCGTTACCAGTAGCATTTTCCATAAACAAAAATCTTCCTTCTCCACCCACAGAAGATCTTCCTGTTATTGTTATATAATGGTCAGTTCCTACGGCATCTGTTCCCCCAGTTCCATAATTAACTCCTACTACGACTGAATTACCTGCTTCCAACTGTCTATTTATGTAATCAATAGCATCAGCATTGTTTAGTTGTATAAGCGTTCGACCATTATGATTAATTGCCCCTGCGGGATTGACTCCGCCCCCTTGTAAATTCGTCCCTACTGCTCCAGCTTGAGCGCAAGCCAAATTAGCACAATTTTCATTTGCAGGTTTGCCAAACGCATCATTACCTGTTAATGTTGGGTCGCCCCAAGTAAATGTGTGCATTGTGGAAGCATCAAAGTTTTGTATATCTGTATATGCCCATTCAGTAAGTTTATTAGCATCATTTCCTGTTTTGCTCCAAGCCCCATCTTGATAATATAAATGTTCCCCTAAGTTGTAGTAGGTTTGTCCATTCCAATCCACTGTTGAAACATTATTAAACTCAACACCATTGCCAAAGTTTATATTAAAAGTACCATCATCATTTGCAGACATTGAAGAACCGTTTCCAGGATTGTTTTCCAAATTATTTGCTGAAACATATTCTAATCCTTCTAAATCTATTCCGTCAATAACCCTGTTTTCTGCAAACGCATAAGTAGAGTTCCAAGGATATGAAGCGGCTAACGGGTCAACAGACCAAAAACGCCCTATTCGTGGGTCATACTCTCTATACTTAAATTGGTAGTGATTGCCTTCTCCACTTATCTCGTTTGTCTTTTCGATTCCTTCAAACCCGTAGCGGTACCCGTCCGCAGCGTAGTTCCTTCCCGACTGGAGCATCCCGAAGGGATAGTAATCTTGTGCGCTAACCAGATGCGAAGCAAAGTAATCAATATCATTATCAGGGGCATTGCCTGAAGTATGATCATAGTTACCCGTCCCTGAAGCCGATACAAACCCCAAGTCCTCATTCCAGTCGTAATCCCCGTCTCCCGTGCTCACAAAAGAATATTCGCCATCCACTGGTATGCGCCTGTCGCTCACCACAGCCAACACATTGCCAAGGTGGTTGCTTAGTTCGTATTTTTTATTACCCAACCTTCTTTCTCTCATGTGCAGGTCATCAGAGGGAATAGAAACAGATATAGAATAATCTTCTGATTCCCGGTCAAAACTCATATCTGTTTGCACAGGCGCTTCTATACTTGTAATGTTAACCAAAGTTTTTTCTTCGTTCAATATACCCACCCTGTTGCTTCCATATAGATTATACTCCATCACCTTGAAAGTTCCTGTGCCGGTAAATACAGCATTCACAACATCACCATCATAAGTCAATTCCGCTCCCGATATGGCGCAAGTTTCTGCGTTGGCAATGAGCGCAGCTTAACTTGTGCCATTGCCAATATTTCTTTTATTTTGGCTGCGTGAGCCGCAAATACAAATTCAGAGACCCGGATAAACTCTATTTGTTTCCTTTGCAACGGTCAATTGGATTGATGTTTTTACCCGGGCGCTCTATAAGGATATTTTCGTTGCAAGCCTGAAGTTTTGCAGCACAACCAACCTATTGTATTAGACACAAACGAAATGATGCGGCAAAAACTTGATTATATACACGACAATCCGGTGAAAGCGGGATTTGCAGAC
>DATLYB010000232.1:0-14508 GCA_035575215.1 Chitinophagales bacterium | reverse complement strand
AAGACCTGGGGCTGGTGACGGTGTCGGCATCGAAATATGAAAAGAAATTTGGAGAAGAATCGGTATCCGTTGAAGTGCTTACTCCCGAATTCATTCAAAACACCAATGCCGTCACGCTTGACAAGGCGGTTGAAAAAGTGCCGGGTGTGAATTTTGTTGGCGAAACCATGAACATCAGGGGCGGAGCAGGCTATTCAGCCAATGCCGGCAGCCGCGTGCTGATGCTGCTGGATGGCGTGCCCTGGCTCACCCCGCAAAACTCAGGCATTCAATTCTGGGCGCTGCCGATGGAAAGTGTCAAGCAGGTTGAAATTATCAAAGGCGCATCCTCAACCCTGTATGGCTCATCTGCATTGAATGGCACCATGAACCTTATTACTGAAAATCCGCGCAGCGAGCCTTATTCCAAAATCCAGCTCTTCTACGGATTGTATGAAAATCCGCTGAAGGGCAGGCGCAAGGAATTTTACTGGTCTGACCGCTTGCAGATGTTTCATGGCGCAGCTTTCGCCCATCGCAGAAAAGTGAATGGCAAGTTCGATTTTGCAGTGAACGGGGCATTCAATCATGACGACAGCTACCTCATCAGCGACACCAAAACCCGGCAGCGTTTTTTCTTCAAGACCCGCTACCGTCCGAAGGAAAATATCACCATCGGCATCAACGGCAATTTCGCTTATCTGTATGGCGGGTTCTATTTCCTGTGGGCTGATTATGACACCACTCCCCGGGGGGACAGCCTCGCCTACGTCACCGATTCAACAGGAACATACAGGGAATTCCCCTTCAACATTGACCCGCATATCACCGTTTTCGACAAGAAGGGAAATAAGCATCAAATCAAAGGCAGATACTATTACATAATGACGCGCACTACGGAAGGAGAAGACACGGATGCCGGATTGAGTTACGGGGAATATACTTTTCACAGCTCCATCAAGTCATTAGGACTTGATTTCGTGGCAGGCTTATCGGGCACGCATTCCATTATCGACAGCAAGATATTTGAGAAACGAAAGTCGAGCAACGGAGCGGTGTTCCTGCAGATTGATAAAAAAATTGCCGATAAGGTAACCCTTACCGGAGGAGGACGGCTTGAGGTATTCCAACTCGACACCCTTGATATGGAGCTTCAGCCCATTGGAAGGGCGGGGGTGAATTATCGTTTAGCCAAAAAGTCATATCTGCGCGGGTCGTTTGGCACCGGCTACCGCTATCCGAGCATCGCTGAAAAGTTTGTGAAGACAGTTCGCTCCGGGCAGTATGTGGTGCCCAACTTCGGGTTGACGCCAGAAAGCAGCTGGAGCGCAGAACTGGGGTTCAAGCAGGAGTTTCAGATTTCCCAATGGGTGGGCTACCTCGATGTGGCTGGATATATCTCGCAGTATTATGACATGATGGAATTCACCATCGCGCCTGATTCGGTAACGCGCAAATACTATCCGGATGCGTTTTTTGCTTTCTGGTCTGAAAATGTCACTGACTCGCGCATATCCGGATTTGAAATATCTGCCCTCGGACAGGGAAAGATTTTCAACATTATCACCAATTTCCTCATCGGCTATACGTACATGAGCCCCATTGATTTGAACTACAATCCTGAAGAACCCAAATACCAAAACCGCAGCAACATTCTCAACTTCCGTTTTCGCCACAGCGCAAAAGCCGATATCGAATGCGCCTACAAAGGCGTGACGTTCGGAGCCACCGCCTCCATCAGCAGCTTTATCGAAAACATTGACCCGCTTCTCAATTTGATTCCGGGTGTCGCCAACTGGCGCAAATATCACGAAGAGCCTTCCTACTTCATTGATGCGCGAATCGGCTACAACTTTACCGAAAATATGCGGGCGCTGTTCATCGCCAAAAATATCACCAATAATCAATACTCCATCCGCCCCGGCTTTATTGAAGCCCCGCGCAATTACACCCTGCAGTTGTCCTATAAATTTTGATTGAAATCCCAGTTCGTCCGTACTTTACAGCTCACAACCGGCAACTCATAACTAACACTTGCCATTTGTCAATATGAATTTTAATTTCGTGAAAAGCTCTTCAAAGCTTGCTCATGTTCGAAGCCGGTACAGCAAAGAGTGACATCACTGCCTATAAAAAAGGCGTGGGAATGCTGGGCTATGCCAAGTGGAACAACAGGGTGCTGGAGCGGGGCACCGGATTGAATGCCCGCGCTTTCGTTTTCAGAAATACCGAATCAGGAAACAAGTTCGCTTTTGTGAATGCAGAAATCGCGTTCATTACATCTTCCGTCAAACGGGGCGTGGTGAAAAAGCTGAGCCGCCATTACCCCTCTCTGAGTTACACGGATGAAAACATATTTCTTTCAGCGCAGCATACGCACAGCGCTCCGGGCGGCTATTCACATTACGGATTTTACAATTTCAGCATTCCGGGTTTTGTGCCTGAAATCTACCAGCAGATTGTTGATGGCATCACCCAGGCAATCGTGGCGGCTGACAAAGCGTTGCAGCCCGTTCGCCTTTTCCTTTCAAAAGGAACATTCGCTCCCGATATCGAGGTGGCTTTCAACCGTTCCCTGAGAGCCTACAACCGCAACCCTGAAGCGAAAAAGTATTCAGACAAAGAATGGCATCTCGCCATTGACCGCGACTCGCTCGTACTGCGGGTTGAAAGCATGGATGGCGCACCCCTCGCGATGATTAACTGGTTTGGTGTGCACTGCACCAGCGTGCATAACGACAATCACGCCATCTGCTTTGACAATAAAGGATATGCAGCCCAGCTTTCTGAAGAAGAAGTGAGGAAGGAGTGCGGCAATCCTCGATTCATTTCTGCTTTCGCACAAAGCACAGCCGGTGACGTGACGCCAAATTACGTCTATGATGAAAAGAAAAAATGGACGCGCGGAAAATTCGAGGATGATTTTGAAAGCGCCAAATACAACGGCAGGCTGCAGGCTGACAAGGCGCTGGAAATTTTCACTTCTGCCCGCAAAGGCGAAGAGATACGGGGTGACATTGATTTTGGGCTCATGTACGTCAACTTCGCCCGTGTTACTGCCGACCCTGAATTCACCAATGGCCGGCTCGATGCCCATACCGGTCCAGCCTGTTTGGGCGTGGGATTCCTGAGAGGAACGAAGGAAGGTCCCGGCTGCGGACCGTTGGAAGAAAAACTGGCAACAGCCCTTGCGGGATTGATAAAGACTTATGAAATCAGCACATCACCCTTCCTGAGCAAACAGGAGCGTCAAAGGCTGTTTGACAAATTCAAAGTGCAGGGAAGAAAAAAGATTCTGATAGAAACAGGAGAGCGGAAAATTCTTGGGTCGCGTGACGTGAAAAACCTAATCGTTCCGTCATGGGCTGACCCCTCCATCGGCATCCTGAAGATGCACCACCGCAACGGCAGCCTTGACAATAAGCCCTGGACGCCACAGACGCTGCCCCTCCATATCGTCACGCTCGGAAATATCGCACTGGCGGGTATCCCCGGTGAAATTACCACCGTTGCAGGATGGCGCCTGCGCGATTCGCTGTACAGCATCCTCAAGAAAAAAGGCATTCACCACATTATTCTCACCACGTATTCCAACGATTATTGCGGCTACATCACCACTTATGAAGAATACCAGGAACAATGCTACGAGGGTGGTCATACGGTTTTTGGCGAATGGACGCTGGCGGCATTTCAAACCAAATTCAAGCAGCTTGCCCTGGAGATGCTGAAACATCCTGCCGGAAGAAATATCCCGCAAGATGAAGCTCCTATTATCTTCACAGATGATGAGTTGAAAAAACGGAGTTACCAAGAAGCACTCGTTCATTGAAGCCGGGGACAAAAAGATAGGGAATTTTCCCTGTCCAATCGTTCCATATTTTTGTCACGATGTTACGACCGTCCCGGCAGATGCTGGTGCTCTTTTTTTTGCCTTTTTTAGCTGATTCCGTCTTTGCCCAGCGCTGGATTGACAAACGCAGGCAAATCATACGCAGGGATACGACATGTTATTTCTACAAAGCGTTCCGTTATGGCGTGCAGGATTTGTACAATCCTGCATACCTCATTGCCAATGGCGGATTTGACATCATGCAAGCAAAGGGCTATGAGCGCGAGCTTGCAGAGCTGCACTGGCGGAATGCAGCAAAAAATGTGACGGATAATCTGATTCATCCGCTTGGAGCCATCCATGCAGTAGGCTGGAAGGAATTTTTGACACAGGAAATCTTCCCACTCAACTGGACACAAGACGGCAGCCAGTGGATTCCTAATTATTTCCTGCACCTGCTGGGCAGCGGCATGGAATACCGCATGATGACAGAGTGGTACCGCCATTACAAAGCGCCCATGCCGAAGCTGTTTTCAGCCGTTACCGTTTTTTCTATGCACTTCCTGAATGAAGTGGTTGAAAACAACGACAAGGAAGGTCCCAACACTGACCCGATTGCTGACATATATGTGTTCGATGTGGCGGGAATTTTTCTTTTCAACTCCATCCCCGTCAGCCGCTTCTTCGGTGAAAAGCTGCACATGGCTGATTGGTCGCTGATGCCGGCAGTTTCGTTCCGTGATTTTTCCGTGCAGAATGCCGGTCACTATTTCATTTACAAATGGGAAATCCCCCGCAACCGTCAATGGGCGGTTTTCATGCGCTGGGGTATGGGCACGCAGGGGGGCGTCACATACAAAGTGAAAAATGAAAATGCAGTAACTGTCTCAGCGGGAGTGCGTTCCGGAAAGCTCAGCTATGTGGATAAAGAAAAAAATATCCTCACCAGTTCCGTGACGTGGACCACTTTTTTAGCATGGGATAGAAACAACAATCCGCTGGCTACCCTGCAAATTTGCGGCAACGAGGATTACACTTTTCTTGCAAATGTGTATCCCGGAGTGATTCAACTCGGAAAATTCTCTCCTGGAGTTTGGGCGGTGGCGGGCATTGACGGTACGGGCGCTTTTGGCGCCTGCGCGAGATATACGCTTGGGTTAGGGGCGGGGTATGGGTGGAAATAGTTCAGAATTTAGAGTTTTCGGATGGTCAGTATCCATTATTTTACAGCGGATTATTTTTTCGCATAGCTCCACAGCACGCAGGGATAATCTTCTTCATTCGTCAAATCAAAATAGCCCTGCGCGCGAATCTCTCTGGCGGTGGGCCAGCCATTGCATTGCAAATGGTAGATGACAGTTTTGCGGTTACCCCACGATTGCACTTTCACTTCGCTGAAATTTTTCAGAAGCTTCTTCATGCCTTCTTTCGTGAAGCGCCAGTAGTCGCTGGGGTAGTTATGAATCTGAATCAGAAAAGGCGTAGTGCAAATCAGCCAGCCGTTTTTTTTCAGCACGCGGTGAATTTCTTTCAACGCTTTAACAGGGTCTTCCACATGTTCGAGCACCTGGTCAAGCACCGCAAAGTCGTAAGTATTGTCAGCGTATCCTTTGAGTTCCAGCAAATCCACCTCGGGATAATTGGCGGCAATCTCATAGCCGGAATGGCTGAAGAAAGCTTTGATGAGGGTGTTGCTGCCGCCAAACTCCACCATACGCGGATTCACCCACCGCCTGCCGTGAAATTCCTTGTTCACAAACTGCCAGATGTCTCTGTACATCACGTAACGAATGAACTGCGACTGTTCGAGATATTCGTTCAGCGTGGCTTCATCAAGCATGCGGGTGGGTTTTTGGAAAACGGAAGTGATTTTGCTGATGACTGATTTCATTCTATTCTTCTCCCTTTATCTCCGCACCTCCACCTCCGCCCTGGTGTCAATATATCCCGAAGTCATTACACCCTGCGTGAAACCGAAGTGCGTTCCGTTTTTGTCAACGTCCAGCACGTCAAATTTCGCTACGTTTTCAATAACGTCAAGCGGTACGATGCCCGAGCGCAATCCGAGGGTGATATAATACGTGGCGGGTACAAATTTCGGCTCATCAAGCTTCACGTGAAAGGTGAGCCTTTCGGAGCGGCTCACATCATAAGCTTTCTCCGACTCGTACGTGCAGATGCGCGCCCCGCTGGAACCGTCAATTCCGAAGCCGAATTCGATTTCACTTAAGCTTTTGTCAAGTACGCGAACACTGAAATCAAACTCAACCGGCTCCCGCCAATAAAAGCTGGTTGACTTCAGCCTGAACGATTCAATGCTCACTTTTCTGCCGTATTCCGGCTGGTCGCGCTGAAGGCTTGCGAGGTCAGCGTTGGCATGTTCACCGGTTATTTGCGTGGCGTCAAGATAGTATTTGATGGTTTCGGGTGGAGTAGCCTTAAGCACCATTTTTCCTCCCTGAATAAGCGCGCAGGTGGTGCACAACTCATGTACTGCCGACATGTTGTGGCTGACGAACAGAATCGTTTTTCCGTGACCGGAAATATCTTTCATCTTTCCCATGCATTTTTTCTGAAACTCGGCATCGCCTACTGCAAGCACTTCGTCAATAATCAGGATTTCAGGTTCAAGGTATGCCGCCACTGCAAACGCAAGACGCACTTTCATTCCGCTCGAATAGCGCTTAATAGGCGTATCAATGAATTTTTCCACCCCGGAAAATGCGACAATCTCATCGAAATGCTTGCTGATTTCTCTGCGCTTCATGCCGAGGATGGTACCGTTCATGTAGATGTTTTCCCTGCCGGTGAGTTCCTGGTGGAATCCTGTGCCCACTTCCAGCAGGCTTGCCACCCGGCCGTTGATGACGAATTTTCCTTCGGTAGGCTCGGTGATGCGGGAAAGTATTTTCAGCAGCGTGCTTTTGCCGGCTCCGTTTTTCCCGATTATTCCCATCACCTCTCCCCGCTTCACATCGAAGCTGACGTTTTTCAGTGCCCAAATAATGTCTCCGTTATCGCTGGCCTCAAAAGAAGAAAGCTGTTTCAGCTTTGACAGATTGCTGAACGGAGACTTCAGCCATGAAAAAACTTTTCCTCCCAATGAATCGTGCGCAATTTGCTTTCTCCCGATTCGGTAACGCTTGGAAAGGTTTTCGACTTTTATGATTGATTCCAAGATGAGTTTATCGTTCGAGGTAGTCGTTTGTAGTTGGGTAAACCACAAACCACCAACTACAAGCTGAAAATTGAATAGAATATCCTTTCAGAAAAATGCGACAATCACTGGTTACTTTTTTATACCACATCGGCAAAAACTTTTTCCCGGTTGCGATAAAAAATCACACCCGTGACAAAGAGGACAAATGTCGTCATGGAAGCCATTGCAATCAAATCCCACGGCATTGGTGAAGTGCCTGTCATTGCTGAGCGGAATCCTTCAATTACGCCTGCCATCGGGTAGAAACCATATATCAGGCGGTATTTTTCAGGGATGAAAGCGATGGGCCAGATGATGGGCGATGCGAACATCAGCACTTGAATGAGAAACTGCACCGCCTGGTTGATGTCGCGGTACTGAATGGCAAGCGCGGAGAGCCACAACCCGCAGGCGAAGGCGAAAAAAAACATCAGCAGCACGAGCATCGGCAAATACAGAATATTGACGGAAGGAGCAATGCCGTAATAAATCATCAGCGCAATGAGCAGCACAAAGGCAAAAATAAAATCAAGCAGCTTGGCGATAACAGGCACCAGCGGAATAATCACCCGGGGGAAATAAATCTTGGTGACGAAATCAGCACTGGTAATCAGGCTGCTTGCTGAGTTGGCGACAGCCGCTGAAAAATACGACCACGGAACCAGCGCTGCATAGGTAAACAAAGCATACGGGACGTCTCCCTGCACCAGCTTTTCAATGCCTGCCAGCCGTCCGAAAATCACGGTGAACAGAATCATCTGCAGCAGCGGCTTCAGCACCACCCATCCCAGCCCGATTATCGTTTGTTTGTACAGCACCTTGATTTCGCGCACCACCAGCATGTACAGCAGGTCGCGGTAGTCGAGCAGTTCTTTCAAATCCCTGCGCGTGATGATTTGAAAACTTTTCCTGCCGGTGATTTCGATGGTTGACATCGTAAGCCGAAGAGATTTTCCCGACAAATATCCGTATTTCCTCAGTACTCTCTTTCCAACCTTTTTGCGCACAATACCGTAACAACGATAACCCTTCAATAGATTATGACCCGACTCTTTTCAACAACAGCATGGCTTATTTTTTTTGTGCCATTCCTCGCAACGGCTCAGGCTCCGACCCTTGTTTCTCCCAATAATAATATCGTCACTTCCCAAACTTCGGTTTCATTCGAATGGAACGGTGCGGCAGGCGCTGTTGAATATCATATCCAGATTGCGGAGAACGCATCGTTCTCACCCGTGATAACGGAAAACACGAGCATCACTTCAACCACATTCAGCGTCACACTTGCTTCCGGAAAAAAATACTTCTGGCGGGTGCGCGCCTACAACGGCAGCTCCTCTTCCGGGTGGTCATCGGTAAGAACGTTCACTGTATTTTCTCCTGCAAATATCAATGTTTCCACGTGGTATAAAGCCGACTACGGCATTCAGCTTGACGGCAGCGGCAAAGTGCTGCAATGGGATGATGCAAGCGGCAACGCGAACCATGCCGTGCAAAGCAATCCAACAATGCGCCCGCTGTATGTGGCTTCAGCGCCTGAAATCAATAACAAGCCCCTGATTCGTTTTGACGGAGCCAATGATTTTTTCTATTTCTCCACCATCCTCACATCGCTGGAAACCGTGTTTTGGGTTATCAAGGAAGATGCAGATGCCTCCAACCTTTACCGCTCATTGCTGGGAGATTATAATAACCAGCCTGATTTTCACCGCGGCTGCTGCGATGGCGGCTTTCCGGGTCCCACCCGGTACATCTACGATGACCAGTATGCTTCTTCATCGGTAAAAAACGGAACAACACGCATAAACGGCAACGTGGTGCCGCATCTTTCAAGCAACGTTCCAACTTCCATTTCCATTCTGAGCACAAAAACCACAGGCAACGCAAGAGCCGGGACTTTTTCAGTTGACCGTCCCGCTCAGTTAGGCGAATACCGCACTTGGGATGGCGACCTTGCCGAACTGATTATGTTCAATGACCCTCTTTCTGATTCGCTTATCAATCTTGTCACCGAATACCTGCGTTACAAGTATGCCCCTCCCGTTAATCTCGGACCCGACTGGATTGAGAGTTACAAGCTTTGCAATACGATTACGCTTGCGCTGAATTATTACAAATCATACGCTTGGTCAACCGGGGCGACCACGAGTTCGATTCAGATCACTACGCCCGGCACCTATTCTGTTACAGTCACCGACCAATTCAACAGAGTCAGTACCGATACTATTGAAGTGGGTTTTGTGAGACCGAATATGATTCAGCCCGCTTCCATCTGCCTGGGAGATTCTCTTGTTTGGGATACGGGATTGAACGGCAGCTACTCTTTTCAATGGCAGGATGGAAGCACGGGTTCCACTTACACGATTCGCGAGGAGGGTACCTACTGGGTGAAAGTGTTTGACAGCACCGGCTGTATTTATCAAACACCATCCGTTCACATTGCCGTTGACACTTTTGCCGCAATAGCCGACCTGGGTCCTGACACGCTGATATGCGTGGGGCAAAACATCGGCCTAATTAGCGGGGAGGAGTTTGCAGAAGATTTTTTATGGAGCACGGGAGAAACCGAACCGGAAATCAGCATTTACTTAACTGGCATGTACTACCTCACGGTGACTGACGACTATGGCTGCATGGCGATTGATTCCATCGCGGTTGATGTCGGAGCGAATGCGCCCGTATCCAACTTCATTGCTCCCCATGTGTGTTTCGGAGATTCAACTTCTTTCGCTGACCAGACCACCATCGCTCAGCCAAATTTTGTCACCTCATGGTTTTGGAATTTTGGCGATGGTGAAACTGACACGGTTTCCCATCCGGTGCATCGTTACAGCGCTCCGGGTAATTATACCGTAACGCTCACCACTACCGCTGATAATCTTTGCACCAACTCAAAAACAAAAAGCGTGAGAGTGTATGCATTACCGCAGGCGCTTTTTTATGACTCCGTCATCTGTGTCAATAAAAATCATCAGTTTACGGATGCCAGCATTCCTGCATCATCTGCCACGATTATGTCCTGGAGCTGGAATTTTGGCGACAACACGGCTTCCTTCCAGCAGCATCCCGTTCATGAGTATGAAACCACCGATACTTTCAGTGTGTCGCTGGCAATCATTGATTCACGGGGCTGCCGTGATACATTCATGCGACCGGTTGAGTCAATTCCGCCACCGCCTGCTGCCGGAGCGCCCAATTTAATTCTCCCCTCAAACAATGTTGTGCTTTCCAATCCATCCGTACTTGTTGACTGGCAGCGGTCGGAAGGGGCATTTTATTATTCCCTGCAGATTGCTGCTGACAACAGTTTTACCAACCTGGTGAAAAACATTGCCGGTATTGTCGAAGATTCTGTGATGGTGACAGGACTTGCTTACGGCTATACGTACTATTGGCGGGTGCTTGCTTACAATATGTGCGGTGATTACAATTCGTCCGCTATCCGTCAGTTCACTTTGTTTGAGCCTGCGGTGCTTCCGGGGCTTTGTCTCTGGCTGAGCGCTGACAGAGGCATTACAACTGACATTAATGATGCCGTTTCAGACTGGCTTGACAACAGCCCGACAGATAATAATGCTTCTCAATTCAATTCACTTCGCAGACCGCTGTATGTTCCGGGCGTGCCCGAGCTGGCAGGCGCGCCAGTCCTGAAGTTTGATGGACTGGACGACTATGTTCAATTCAACATGATTAACACCATCAGAACAGTTTTTTGGGTGGTGAAAGAGGATGCCAACGCTACTCCGTTTTACCGCCACCTGCTGGGCAGCACATCCGCGCAGCCCGATTTTCACCGCGGCTGCTGCGATGACGGCTATCCCGGAACACGCAAATACATTTATGATAATGAATATGCCACCTCTGCGGTAATCACATCCACCACCCGGGTGAATGGCAATGTGGTAAACGCCCTGCAAACCGATGTGCCTGCGAATTACGCCATTATCTCCACGCAAACTCAAAGCAACTCGAAGGGCGATTGCTTTTCGTGCGACCGTCCCGCGCAATTAACAAGCGACCAGCGCTACTGGGATGGCGACCTTGCCGAACTGATTATTTTCTGTGAGCCGCTCTCCGATTCATTGGTTAATCTGGTTGAAACCTATTTGCATGACAAGTATGCCCCCCCTGTCAACCTGGGACCTGATGTGGTGCTGGAATACGGCTTCTGCACGCCAACGGTGCTGAGCGCAGGCGACCGCTTTGTGTCTTATGAGTGGTCAACGGGTGAAACGACACCCACGATTCAGGCAAACGGTCCAGGCACTTACTGGGTGCGCGCAAAAGATATTTTCGGGCACATTTCCTATGATGAGGTGAACATCACAGGCGGACTAAACATCATCACCTTTGATGACACGCTCGACATTTGCCTGGGTGATTCCGTGGTGTGGGACACGCAACTCGACCATAGCTATTTATTCGAATGGCAGGACGGCAGCAATGACAGCATTTATGTTATTCGAGAACCCGGGCAATACTGGGTGACCGTATCCGACAGCTTCAACTGTTCCATCACCACCGATACCGTTCTGGTTCGTATTGATTCATTCAGAGTGCTGGCAACCTTGGGGGCTGATACGAATCTTTGCGCAGGAAACAGAATCGGGCTTGTTGCTGGCGAACAGGTCGCTGCATCCTATACATGGTCCGATGGTTCTTCCGCATCATCGCTCAAGATTTTTCAGAGCGGCAATTATTCCCTCACCGTTCAAAATATCAATGGCTGCATCGCGCACGATACCGTGCACGTGAATATCATTGGAATTGCGCCTGAAGCTGATTTTTCGTTTCTCAGCGTTTGTCAGAATGATTCCACCCGCTTCACTGACCAATCCACCCCGCCTGTCATCGAATCGTGGAAATGGGATTTTGGCGATGGCAATACGGCTGTAATACAACACCCAGTCCATCGCTTTGACAGTCCCCGCACTTATCATGTGAAACTAATGGTGACCGATTCAATCGGGTGTTCACAGGATGTGATAAAAACGGTTGAGATTTACCCGTTGCCGGCTTCCGATTTCTATCATGACCTGGTTAATTGCGCTGCTGATAATGTGAATTTTTATGACACATCCGTAACATCTGCAGCACAGACAATTACAAATTGGTTGTGGACATTCGGTGACGGAGGTTCTTCGGAAGAAGAAAATCCCGTTCACGTTTTTCAGTCACAGGGCATTTATCCGGTGAGCCTGCGGGTGACTACCGACAAGGGATGTGTTAATACTGCTTATGACACGCTGGAAATTTTTCCCGAGCTGATTGCCGGTATTCGTGTTGAGAACCTGTGCTTTGATTATGTTACCAAATTCTTTGACGACTCACCGGGCTTCTCCAATGTGTCGTGGTATTGGGATTTTGGCGACCGCTATGGCTATTCCAACAAGAAAAACCCCACCTATAGCTATTTCAACCCGGGCACTTACACGGTGACGCTGCGCGTGAAAAACGCCATCGGCTGTAACCGCACCGTCTCAAAAACGATTACCGTAACTGGGCGCCCCACGGTTGATTTTGAAACCCCGGCTTTGTGCCAGGGCGAAGCATTTCGTTTCTCCGACAATACGCTCACCCATGGCGGTGATGAAGTTATTGCATGGCAATGGAATTTTGGGGACCACTCTCCGATAGCTACCGTTGAAAATCCCGTGCATGTCTATCAGGAAGCAGGGCAGTACGCTATTTCGTTGCACGTGCGCACAGAAAACGGCTGTGAAAATTCAAAGACTAAAACCATCACTGTCGCAAATCCCCCCGTTGCCGATTTCACTTTTACCCCGGATTATGGCGCGGCACCGCTGAAGGTTTCATTCACCAACAGGACAACGGGAGGGAACAGTTACTTTTGGGATTTTGGCGACACCTTCACGTCCGTAGAAATAAATCCCGTTCATACCTATCAGCAAAATCAAACTGTTGACATTCAGCTAATCGCTTTCACCCTTTCGGGATGCTCGGATACGGCTGTAAAATCTCTCAGTATCGCTCTTGCGACCCTCGATATCGCCATTGACAAAATCATCATAGAAAGAAATTACAATGATGACTGCAGCTATTATGTGAAGATGGGTGCATACATCCTGAACATAGGAACGCGCAACGTGACCACCTTTGACATCCTCGCCTCCAGCACGGATGGCGGAACCATTGCCGAACACTGGCAGGGAGAGTTTGAGAACCGGCAGCTGACCTATCAATTCAATGCCGACTTTCTGATTCACGACTGTGAGGCAGACGAAGTCATCTGCATGGAAGTGATGAACCCCAACGGAGAGGAAGATTACAATACGCTGAACAACCGCTCTTGCATCCCCCTCAGCAGCGAAGCTGTGATTATCGGTCCCTATCCTAATCCGGCAGGTGATATCGTCAATTTTGATGTGGTGTTACCCAAGGCAGGAAGCCTGAAAGTTTCAAACTACAATGCGGTAGGAAAAAAACTTGATTTTTCTGCTGTCCAGAAAGAAAAAGGCTATCACCGTGTCTCGCTTGATACCCATGCCTTTTCACCGGGCGTCTATATGCTCAAAGTTGAATTCGATGGCGAGGTGAGGATTTTAAAGTACCTGGTCAGGTAAGATTTGCACATTCCTGTCAGCCCGTCTGCTCCCTTCAATTTTGCCTAAATTTGCCTTCACCACAAGCGATGAGTGAGGTCATCAAACATGAATGCGGGGTAGCTCTGCTGCGGCTCAGAAAACCCCTTGAATTTTATCATAAGAAATACGGCACGGCTCTCTACGGGCTGAACAAACTGTACCTGCTGATGGAAAAGCAGCACAACCGGGGGCAAGACGGGGCGGGCGTAGCGACTATTAAACTGAACCCCGAGCCCGGGCGCAGCTACATCCACCGCGAGCGTTCCAACTCATCCAGTCCCATTGCCGATATTTTTCAAACCATCTACGCGCCCTTCCGCGAGCTGGAAACAACCCATCCCGAAAAGCTGCAGGATGTCAATTGGCTCAAAGCCGAGATGCGGTTTATGGGCGAGGTGCTGCTGGGACATTTGCGCTACGGCACTCATGGCAAAAACAATATCGAGCAATGCCATCCTGTGCTGCGCACCAACAACTGGATGACGCGCAATCTGCTGCTGGCAGGCAATTTCAACATGACCAACAATGACGAGCTGTTTCAGCAGTTGATTGAACTGGGTCAGCATCCGAAGGAAGAATCAGACACGGTGACGGTGCTTGAAAAAATCGGTCATTTCCTTGACACCGAAAACCAGCGCCTCTTTGATGAGTACAACGCAAAAGGAATTCCCAATCGTGAAATTTCCGGATTAATTGCCGAGAACCTTGATATTAAGCGCATCCTTTCCCGCTCAGTGCGCGACTTTGATGGCGGTTATACCATTGCCGGACTGATTGGGCATGGCGATGCCTTTGTGATGCGTGACCCGAACGGCATCCGTCCCGCTTACTATTATTTTGATGATGAAATTGCGGTGGTCGCTTCTGAGCGTCCGGCAATCATGACATGCTTCGAC
>DATLYB010000231.1:0-17612 GCA_035575215.1 Chitinophagales bacterium | reverse complement strand
CAAGCAGGCCATATTCCTGACCGACAGAATCCTGCCGTCCAACTACAGCCGCGAATCGCTGGTGTGGACGAAAGACATGCTGCTGGAGCCGCGCGACCCCGATAAGCGCATCTCTGTGGAAAAGCGAATGAGTTCTTACGAACCTAATCCGGAGTTCGGAAAATGAGCCTGAATCAAATCGCATTCCTGGGATTAGCGGCCATGTCGCTGTTAGGCGCCATCATGGTGGTTACCACCAAAAAGCCGCTGTATTCCATTCTCTATCTCATCTTCACCTTCTTCTGCATTGCCGCTCATTTCGTGATTCTGAATGCACAGTTCCTTGCGGTGGTGCAGGTGATTGTATATGCAGGCGCCATCATGGTGCTGTTCCTGTTTGTGGTGATGCTGCTGAACCTGAATAAAGAATCAGAATACCGCAAACCGGCATTACTGAAAGTTGCCGCTGCGATGTCAGGCGGTATGCTGCTGCTGCTGACGGTGGCGGGTGTGGTGAAAAGCGGAGCAGGGAACGTGGAAACAGCGGAAGCCGCTCTGTATACCCAAACAACGATTGGGTATGTGAGCAACCTTGGATTGTCGCTCTTTAAAGAATATCTGATTCCGTTTGAAGTGGTTTCGATATTGTTTTTATCAGCGATGGTGGGTGCGGTGGTGCTGGGTCGTAAGGATTAATAATAAGATATGAGACTTGAAACATCCATCCGATGCATTACTCAAAATAATGCAAAGCCCTGCGCTCAGCAATTGTCTTTAACCTAAAATCCGCAATCTCCAAATGCCCGAACTTACCAGCCTCAAAACAATCCCGCTCGACTGGTACATCTACCTGAGCCTGACACTGTTTGCCATTGGCGTCACAGGCGTGCTGCTGAACCGCAATGCGATTATCCTGCTGATGTGCATTGAAATCATGCTAAATGCCGTGAACCTTTTGTTCGTGGCATTTTCAGCTTACAGCGATGACCCGGCAGGGCAATTGTTCGTTTTTTTCGTGATGGTGGTGGCAGCCGCGGAAGTGGCGGTAGGCCTGGCTATAATTGTGATGATATACCGGAATTTCCAGACGGTGAATATAAATGTGCTGGATAAGCTGAAGTGGTAAATATCGTTTAGCTGTTGCGGCACCTCTTGTGGATTTTCATCAAACGGTCAACCTGTTTGATATTGTCGGACTGGAATTGGATTTAACCGAACGGCTGGGAATAAAAGTTGACCTTGTCACAGAACGCTCACTTCACCCCAAAATACGTCCATACATCATCGGTGAAATGAAAGTGATTCATGAATGAAAAAGAATGATACCATTTACCTTGAGCATATCCTCGGATGCACCGGTTTGATTCTTGAATTCACTTCCGGAATGGCAGATTCCGGTAGATTACCCGAATTGAAAACGCAGTGGAAAAAATTTACGGAAGAAAAAGGAGTTAACCCCCTTTTTACTCTGTTGGTTTTTTCCGTGTTTGTTTGCAGGGTTCACATCAGGCAAGGTCGTTTATCAACACCATAATCCAAGGTAATTTCCTCACAACGCTGGCAACTGTCCCCAATTTCTCTATTTTTGCACGGATTTTTTTCAGACTGAAATCTAACATATAACATCTAAAGTCTAACATCTATTATATAAGCTTTAATGATAAACCTCGTCTGGCTTGTCCCTTTATTTCCTTTAATCGGCTTCCTCATCAACGGGTTGCTGCGCGACAAACTCCCCAAAACCATGGCGGGAGTGATAGGCAGTGGCGTGGTGTTTGGAAGTTTTCTGGTGACCTGCGGAATTTTCTTTGAGCATCTCTCCACGCCAGCCAATTCCGTTGTTGTTCCCCTTTTCGATTGGATTACAGCCGGAAACTTCTCCGCTCAGTTTTCATTTCAGGTGGATTCGCTTTCGCTGCTGATGATGCTGATTGTAACAGGGGTAGGTTTTTTGATTCACGTTTATTCGATGGGCTACATGCATGATGACGAAGGGCACAACAAATTTTTCTCCTACCTCAACCTCTTCATCTTCTTCATGCTGCTGCTGGTGATGGGCAGCAATTACCTGCTGCTGTTTGTCGGCTGGGAAGGCGTGGGGTTATGCTCGTACCTGCTCATTGGTTTCTGGTTCAAAAACAACGATTACAATAATGCCGCCAAGAAAGCCTTCATCGTCAACCGCATTGGCGACTTAGGCTTCCTGATTGGCATGCTGCTGATATTCGTCACCTTCGGCACGCTGAATTATCACGAAGTGTTTGAGCAGGCTGTGGCGAAATTTCAGAGCGGTGAATGGGGAATCAATTCCACGGTGATGGTCGCCATCACGCTGCTGCTGTTTGTGGGAGCCGTGGGCAAGAGTGCGCAGATTCCGCTCTACACCTGGCTGCCTGATGCGATGGCAGGTCCCACACCCGTATCCGCGCTGATTCATGCCGCCACGATGGTGACAGCCGGAGTGTATATGGTGGTGCGCTCCAACGTGCTTTACACGCTGGCGCCCGTTTCCCTGCAGGTGGTGCTTGTGATTGGCATCGCCACCGCGCTGTTTGCCGCCACCATTGGATTGTTTCAGAACGACATCAAGAAAGTGCTGGCGTATTCTACCGTCAGCCAGTTGGGCTATATGTTTGCCGCTTGTGGCGTGGGCGCATTCACCAGCGGCATGTTTCACCTCACCACGCACGCCTTCTTCAAAGCGCTGCTGTTTCTGGGCTCCGGCAGCGTGATTCACGCGCTCGGAGGCGAGCAGGATTTGCGCAACATGGGCGGGCTGAAACGCTGGATGCCCGCGACATTCATCACCTTTCTGATTGGAACGCTTGCCATCTCAGGCATCCCGCCATTGTCGGGATTCTTTTCCAAAGATGAAATCCTGGCGAATGCCTTTGCGCATGACCGCGTTGCCTGGGCGCTGCTGCTTGCCGGCTCGCTGCTTACGGCTTTCTACATGTTCCGGCTCTTCTTCCTCACGTTTACCGGCAGCTTCCGCGGCACCAAGGAGCAGGAGCATCATCTGCATGAATCCCCTGCGCTCATCACCGTGCCGCTGATGGCGCTGGCGATTCTGTCGGCAGTGGGCGGTGTATTAGGGTTGCCGGGGCTGCTTCATGCGCCTCATGCGCTCAATAATTTCCTGAATCCCATCTATGAAGGCAGGGAAGCGGTGCTTGCTTCTATCGGCTATGAGCATCATCATCTGGCGCATCAGACCGAGTGGATGCTTATCGGAATCACGGTGGCAGCGGTGGTGGCGGTGATTTTTGCGGCAAACAGGATTTTTGCCGGCTACCGGAAGGAAGGCGAGCCGACAACGTTCCTCAAAAAGCTCATCTACAACAAATACTATGTGGATGAACTGTATGATGCGATTATCGTGAAACCCACCATGGCAGTGTCGGAATTTTTCTTCAGCGTGCTGGAATCGGTCATCATTGACGGCTTCAGCGTGGTGACAGGCAAGCTTGCAATCGCTTCGGGAAGAACGCTGCGGCACATTCAAACCGGCAACACCGGCACCTATTTGTTCATCATGGTGGTGGGGGTGATTGTGATGGTGGTGGCGAGTTATTTTATTTGATAATAAAACATGGTGACACCGATGATGCGGAAATACGCGGATAAAAAAACAGCGAACATCAGTCAAATCCGTGTCAATCGTGTTCAATTTACTATGAGTCTTTGCGTCTGAAACATGAACCTCATCACTGCCATCCTCATCTTCTTCCCGCTGGCTTCCATCCCTGTTCTCTATTTGGTGAAGAGGGAGTACGTGAAGACCGCTGCTTTCATCTCTACCCTCATCGAATTGGTTCTTACGTTGTATGTCATCTCAGAATTTCAAATTATTCCCGACACCCAATTCCTGCTCGACTACTGGTGGATTGAATCGCTGGGCATCAGCTTCAAGGCAGGCATTGACGGCATCAGCCTCGTGATGGTGCTGCTCACCAATTTCCTGATGCCGGTAGTGGTACTTTCCAACATGAACCGCGAGCAGATGCAGGTGCGGCACTATCATGCACTCATCCTGTTCACGCAGATGGCATTCGTGGGTGTTTTCGTGGCGCTGGACGCATTTTTGTTTTATATCTTCTGGGAGCTTGCATTGATTCCGATGTATTTCATTTCGCTGTTTTGGGGCAAGGAGCGCAGGATTCCCGTCACATTCAAATTCTTTTTCTACACGCTTACCGGCAGCCTCATCATGCTGGTTGCTTTGATTTATCTGTATTTCCAGACGCCCGCTCCTCACACGTTCGATATTGCTGCGTTCTACAACCTTAACCTTTCAGCCACCGAACAGAGCCTGCTCTTCTGGGGATTGTTCATCGGCTTTGCCATCAAGGTGCCGCTGTTTCCCGTGCACGGCTGGCTGCCCGACACGCACACCGAGGCGCCCACCCAAGGCACGCTGCTGCTGGCGGGCGTGATGCTGAAGATGGGCATCTATGGCGTGATTCGCTGGGTGTTGCCGATTGTTCCGGAAGGCGTGATGCTGTGGAAGGATTGGGCTATCACCATGGGCGTGATTGGCATTATTTACGCCTCCTGCATAGCCATTGTGCAGCGCGATTTCAAGCGGCTCATCGCTTTTTCCTCCATCGGGCATTTGGGATTGACGATTGCCGGAATTTTTGCGCTCAACATCCACGGCTTGCAGGGCGGACTGCTCCAAGCCTTTAATCACGGAATCACCTCAGTGGGATTATTCTTTGTTGCCGACATTATTTATGACCGGATGCATACCCGTGAGATTGCCAAATTGGGCGGCATCGTCCACAAAGCCCCCGCCATGTCCATTTTCTTTATGCTCATGCTGCTGGGCAGCATTGCGCTGCCGCTGACCAACGGTTTCGTTGGAGAATTTTTGCTGTTTCTCGGATTGTATCAATACAATGTATGGTTTACGGCTGTGGCAGGATTGGGAATCATCCTCGGAGCGGTGTACATGCTGCGCTCTTATCAGCGTGTGATGCTGGGCGAAGCAAATTCGCTTACATCTGAATTTACGGATATGCTCATGTCTGAAAAAGTGGTGATGGGCGCATTGACAGCTGCCGTATTTTGGATTGGAATCAATCCGAAGCCGCTGCTGACTATTGCGGAGCCGGCATTAGCCCAGATATTGCAGCAGTACACTTCATTTTTGACTATGAAATAACTTATGTCCGGTCTAATCCTCTTATCCATCCTGGGAGCGACAACGCTGATTAGCGGAGTATTTCAACACCGCAGACTCCTGCTGCCGCTCACGCTGCTGGGGCTTGTGTTCACTTTCCTGTTCGTCATGGGCGAGTGGAGTGGGAAAGCCACCTATTTTGCCGACCTTATCGCCCCCTACAACAATGGCATGCTTACATTCGATTCGTTTGCCTTTGCATTCTCCGGCTTGCTGCTGTTCTTCAGCCTGCTGGTGCTGTCGCTTTCACAATTTCAGGTGCAGGAAGATGTGGACCACGCAGGAGAATATTATTCCATCCTGCTCTTCACCGTTTTAGGGGCGGTAGTGATGGTGTCATTCTCCAACCTCGTGATGCTTTTTATCGGGATTGAAATTCTTTCCATCTCGCTTTACGTGATGGCAGGTAGCCGCAAATACACGGCTCCTTCCAATGAAGCGTCACTGAAATACTTCCTGCTTGGTTCGTTTGCAAGCGGATTTTTGCTGCTGGGCATTGCTTTGATTTACGGAACCACCGGGCATCTTGACCTGCCCGGCATCAGCAGTTACATTTCCGCAAACGCAAGCTCTTTGCCTTTCCTGTGCATCCTGGGCATCATGATGATTATCATGGGCATGGCGTTCAAGGTGTCGGCAGCGCCTTTCCACAACTGGTCTCCCGATGTGTATGAAGGCGCGCCCACAGTGATTACAGCCTTCATGGCAACCGTTGTGAAGACCGCTGCCATCGCGGCTTTTCTTCGCCTGATGCTCGGCAGTTTCGAGGCTGTGCAGGGATGGTGGACGATTCTGCTTTCCCCGATTTCAATTCTCACGATGACCATCGGCAACGTCACTGCATTGTACCAGCAGAATTTCAAGAGGCTGCTCGCGTATTCGGGCATATCGCATGCCGGGTATTTGCTGATTGGCATTGTGGCGCTCACGTATGACAGCCCGTCCTATAATTCATCCGGGGCAATTCTTTATTATACCGCTGCGTATGCGCTTGCTACCATCGCTGCGTTTGCTGTGCTGCTGGTGGTTGCGGGCAATTCCGGTGACTCATCCATCAGCGCGTTCAACGGTTTGGCAAAGCGCGACCCGAAATTGGCGGTGGCGCTCACGATATGTCTTCTTTCCCTTGCAGGAATACCGCCATTAGCAGGATTTTTCGGAAAGTATTATTTGTTTGCACTCGCTATCAACAAGGGGTTGTGGGTATTGGCAGCCTTTGCCATTCTCAACTCCCTCATCGGCATTTATTACTATTTCATCGTGATGATAAACATGTTTCTGAAAGAGAAACAAGACGGCTTGCCGTCCACATCATCCCCTGCAAGCAAAGTCGTGATTGCTATTTGCGTGATACTTACGATTATAGCCGGTTTGTTCCCTGAGGGGGTGGTACAGGTGCTGAAGTAGTTATCCGCTGAAAAAGTTATTATTTCAACAGCAGCACTTTTTGATTATAAATAGCTCCGCCTTCCGTCACAAGGCGACAGAAATACATTCCTTTTGAGAGGTTGCTGCCGTTAAACTCCACGCTGTTCATTTCCGAAGGATAAGCTTGCCCTTCAAATAGTTTTGACCGCATCCTTCCGTCAATGCTGTAAATTTCAAGTCGCACTTTTTCTGAAGTCGTCACGCTGAATAAAATTGTCACACGCTCGCTGAATGGATTTGGTGCTGCATTCAGAAAGGTTTCTTCTCTGTTATTATTGAACGGATTGGGCAGGGCGATTAAGGATGTTTCTTCTTTATTCCAATTACTCATCTCTGCAACATCATCACCGGAATGTTTAGGCGCTCCGCATGGCTGTCCGGGAACGGTTGTCGTAATTAATTCATTTGTGCTGCCCGTGGTGCCGTCATGAAAATTATCGACCTTCGGGTCGCCAAACCAGAGGAAGGGAGTGGCGCCCCCGGTGAATTCGACTTTCTGAATATGGATTTCAAACGCTGCGGCATTGTTGCATTGCAGTTCCAGATATGAAATCTGGGTGAAATCATTTGCGGTAAAAACACTCAGCGGGATGCAAGCTGTGAAGTAATCGGTGCCCGGATTTGGCGGGATATAGGTTCCCAAATAGATTATGGGAGAGCTTGCTCCCTGCGGCTTCACTTTTATTTTATTCCACTGCGCGGTGCCGCTTGCGTCTTTAAGTGTAATGCACAGTTGATTGTTTCCTCCGGCACTGACATGGTATTTCGGTGAAAATAATCCTGTGGATGAATATCCGAGCCGCATCTTCCGGTAACTTGTAGATGGATTCACCACTTTCAAATAGGAAGGCTGGCTGGATATAGCAGCGTAGGAACAGGTATTACTGATGCAGGCATCTGCCGTGCATGGATTTCCATCATTGCATTCTGTATTCGTCAGGCAGCAGCTCTGGATGAGAGCATGCTGGCATCCCGCCTGATTATTGCAATTGTCAATCGTGCAGACATTATTGTCATCGCAGTTCACAGCATTGTATGAACATTGATTATTCCGGCAGTCGTCAGAGGTGCAGGCATTGTTATCGCTGCAGTCAGCCGGAGTGATGCAGCAGTTGTACCCGGGAGTGTGCTGACATCCCGTTTGATTATCACACCCGTCAGTTGTGCAGGAGATAAGGTCATCGCAGTTGGCGGGAGTGAAAATGCATTGGTTGTTAGAACATTCATTAGCCGTACAAGCGTCATTGTCATTACAGTCAACTGGGGAAACACAGCAGCCTTCTGCCGCAGTGTGCTGACATCCGCTTCCGCTGTTGCAATCATCGGTTGTGCAAGTGTTGTTATCATCGCAATTAACCGGTAACGAAAAGAATTCACCCGATTGGGGGTCACAGCCGTCCAGCATACAGGCGTTGCCATCGTCAACCACATTGGAGATGAATTCACAAGCGCTATTGTTGCAGATATCAAAGGTGCAGAGGTTGTTGTCAGAGCATTCATCATCCGTGAAGCAGCATGATGTTCCGTCACCGAAGCAAACCCCGCAGCGGTCTTTATCGGAATTAGCCAGGTGACCGCTGGTGCCTCCGGAGCAAATCCCGCAGCCGTCAGGTGCTGCAGTGCCATTCACCTTTCCCGCGCAGTCAATTTTTGGTGGCGCAAGGCAAGCAGTGTTGGTTGCTCCTGCGAGCACGGTGAAGCGCACCGTGTAGGAAGTGCCCGGGGTTCCCGAGCCACCGGAGCCGCTGTATGCCACTGCTGTCAGCGTGTAATTTCCCGGATTAGGAATCCAGGGCAGATAGAATCCTGCAGGTTGGTCGCCATAGAGGGCATAAGGTGGGGTGTTCTCGGTGCGGAAAACCGTACCGTTCAATAAAAATTTCACGCTGCCCACCGGAGATTGGCACAAATTTGCCCGCACATTAAACCGGCAAAGCGTATCTCGGCTGATGACCTTTCCGTCAAACAACTCGCCTGCTTCGCCAAATAATCCTTCATACATGAGCGTGAGCGATGTCACTTTCAGATAGCAGTTGCAGTTCATCACGACTGTGGCGACAGCTTCGTCATCTTCAGCGGGATTGCTGCCGTTGTAATTATTCGGATGGGAATCGCTGTCTTCCAAATCGCTTGCGGTAACTTCTGCCACGTTCTTGTAGTTGCCCGTGGCATTGATGGCAGTGGTAATGCGCAATGTTTTGGTTTGCCCGTTTAAAAGTATGCCGACATTCCACGTCAGCGTCCCTGCCGAGAATAGAGCGCCACCGTCATTTGAAACATATGTGAATCCATCCGGCAGATAATCTTTCACCTGGACACCTGTGGCGCTTTCCAGCCCGCCATTGGTGATTTCAATTGTGAAGATGATGGTTTGCCCGGTGCAGGCAACGGGCTGGTTCACGGTTTTCTTCAAGCTCAAATCAGCGCGGCACAACAGCCCGCCTATTTTTCCCAAATCATTCTGCAGCGATTGTGAAGTGGAGATAGAATAATCGGCATTGCTGAACACCGGCTCTATATCAGGATAGCGGCTGGGTCCTGAAATCTGCTTCACATTGCTTTCCGGCAGAGAAGGGTTCGGAATTCCCACCACAAAAATGTGCGAGCCCTGCGCCTTCACATTGTTTGCAGAAGTAACTGCTTCCGCTAATGCGATTGCTTCAAACGCAGAACCAGAGCCGGTGGTAACCGTGTTGTTGGAAGTGTTGTAAGCGGTGGGAACGCCATCGGTGAAGAAAATCACGAAGGTGGCAGTGCCTTCCGAGGTGTTGATTGACTGTGTAAGCTGCAACGCATCATCCCAATTGGTGAACGTGCCGCTTTGATTGCTGATATAATCTTCAGGGTCATAATGATTGTTGTCGGCTGAAAAGTTGTTGTCGCTGATGTAATCCAGAAAAGCAGGCAGGGTAGAAGCATTGATTTGCTGGTATGCGGTGCTTCCGCCAATGACCGCCCTGCGCGCGCTGGTGTTGAATTCGATCACGGCAACTTTCGTGTTGGTGCCGTTCAGCGAATTAAAAAGGGAAGAGGCGCCATTGCGCACTTGTGCGCTCACGTTGGTGGTGCCCGTTCCGAAGCCGTTGATTGACCCCGATTCATCCAGGATGAACAATATCTTCAGTGGTGCGGGATTTTCACAACTGATGAATGTATGGATGCATTCTCCGCTGACGCAGGCATCAATCGTATTGGCGCTTCCATCATCACAATTCAAAGCCGGATGTGCGCAGATTCCATACACACAGGTATCGGTGGTGCAGGGATTGTTGTCATCACAGTTGATGAAAGTATTGATGCAGCTTCCGTTCACGCAGGCATCTGAAGTGCATGGATTGCCGTCATTGCAGTTTTTCGCCAGGAACCGGCAAAAGCCGCCAGCGCATAAATCATTGGTGCAGGGATTGGCATCGGAGCAGACAACCGGAGTATGCGTGCAGATTCCGTTACTGCAGGCATCCTGTGTACAGGAGTTATTGTCGAAGCAGTTGATGGAAGCATGGGAGCAGCTTCCATTCATGCAAATATCATTTGTGCATGCATCGTTGTCATTGCAGTCAGGAGTGGTGTGTGCGCAGGTGCCGTTGTCACAGGCATCAATCGTACAGGCGTTTCCATCGTCACAATTCGTTTCGTGAAAACATACGCCTGAAGGCTGGCAGATATCGAGCGTGCAGCCGTCACTATCAGCGCAATCAGCGTTCGTTAAGCAGCAATTGCCGGATTGTGTGAATGTGCATAAACCGTTTGTGCAATCATCAACTGTGCAGATGTTGTTGTCATTGCAGTCTGTAGAGGTTGAACAACACGCAGGATTCTGAGCATGGGTGCAGGCTCCGTTGGCGCAATCATCAATTGTGCAAGCGTTGCCGTCATCGCAATTCAGCAGGGATATGATTCCCGCTGAAGCAAAATCATCCTCTGCTGCATTTCCATTGTTTGGAAATGAATCGCCATCGTCCTGATTACTGGCTGTGACTTCAGCCGTGTTGGTGTAACTGCCCGAAGCTTTCACCGAAGCGGTGATTTGCAGCGTTTTCGTTTGCAGGTAATTTAAATTGCCCACATTCCACGTAACCGTTCCTGCTGAGAAGGCAGCGCCCCCATTGTTGCTTACGTAATTATATCCCGAAGGCAGGTAATCTTTCACTACCACACCTGTTGCGTTCAGCAATCCTTCATTGATGATTGACAGCGTGAACACCACATTGTTTCCGAGGCATGATGTGGCTGCGTTCACGGTTTTGGTCAGCCTTAAATCCGCATGGCATACTACGATTCCGATGCGATGGATGTCCTGCTGCAGTGTCTGCGAAGACGACACGGAGTAGTCACCCTTGGTAAAGTCAGGCTGCAGGTCTGGATAGCGTTCAGGTCCCGAAATAGTCTGGAGATTACCTTCAGGGAGGTTGGGATTCGGAAAGCCGATTGCGAAGATGTGCGAGCCTTGCGCCTTCACGTTGTTGGCAGCAGTGGTCGCCTTGTTCAATGCATTGGTGATAATGGCGGAGGTGGTGCCTGTGGTGAAACCGCCTGTTGATTTATTGTAAGCCGTGGGAATACCATCTGTGAAAAAAACAATGAGTTGTGCCGCGCCATCTGAGGTATTCACGTTTTTCGCCAGAATCAGGGCGTCCTCCCAGTTAGTGAACGTGTTTTGCGGGGTGGAAATGTAATCTTCAGGGTCGTAGTGGTTGCTTTCGGCAGTTGAGTTTCCCTCGGGGTCGTTAATGTAGTCGAGAAAAGTGTTGATGGTGGAAGCATCCACAATTTGATATGCTGTAGTTCCCCCGATAACCGCTCTGCGGGCAGCGGTGTTGAATTCAAGGATTGCCACACGCGAGCCGGTGCCTGACAAAGCGTTCAGCAGTCCGGCTGCTCCTGCCCGCACCTGGTTGCTCACATTCGAAGTGCCGTTGCCGTAGCCTGCAATGGAGCCCGATTCATCCATGATGAAAAGGATGTTCATCGAACATCCGGGTACAAGGTCGGGATTGGGAGCGGCTGTCTGAGCCGATACAGTAATAGAAATCAGCAGTAGAATCGCTGGCAGAATAATTTTTTGGTGCATAGTTTCTGTTTCATAAAAATTTGGAAGCAAGTTCCACTGTGATTTTTCGACCTGCAACCTATAGAAAAGGAGAGATAATGAAAATTATATTTCCATGAAATACATCGAGAACAGCGAAATAGATGGAAAAATCTGATAGAGTTCGTGGCGCAGATAGACGAATCTGTCACGCCATTACCGCCTTGTGGTCAGATAATTGAAGCCTGTCCTACGGAATTTTCGATGCCGCCCGTTTCTTGAGCCGGCAAATCATTATCAGCAAAAAGCTGGAGGATGCAGTTTGTCACTTGGCGATAGCACTCAGCCGGTGACATCGTGTTCAGATAGGTAAAGAGCTTATAATTGGGGATATGCACATCAAGCAGAGGCACCGGAAAATTGGCGAATGCCTCGCACACCGTTTCATGGGACGTCAGGAAATGGACGCGGTTGGCGAGCAGCACCACTTTCAGATCGCGCTTTTGCCGCATCACGGGCAGGATGTCATTCAGTGTGCTTTCCGACACCATCCTTTCCACTTCCGACAGGCTGGTGGGTATCACCACCACATCGCTGTTGGCGCAAACGGAACGGATAGCGTCAGTTCCCATGTTGGCGGCACCGTCAACAATTACAAAATCCACCATGTTCCTGCGGAATGATTTGATGACCTTAGCCGCGGTATCTTCCTCTGTTTGCATCAGGTCAGGGTATCTGCCACCGCCCTCCCCGGTGGCGGCAAGCTCCCTGTTGCGCACGTGACTCAGCGAATAGTTGGTGTCGGTTTCCATCAACGTTACTTCAAATCCCATCTGCCTCAGCGCGGTGGCGGTGTTGATGGCGCTGGTGGTTTTACCGGAGCCTCCCTTCCGGTTGATAAATGAGATTACCTTAGTCATCGGGCTTTGACTTTTCCTAAATTTCGCACAGCCTTTTTCAGACAACCGCAGCATTATTAACACGGAGAATCTTGATAAGTCAGTAGGTTATCAGCATGGAATTTATAAACGGGCTTGCTTACAATCTTGAAATGGGTTGTTGCTTATCGTGCAAACTCTAAATCAGTAACTTTATCTCATTTTGAAGCATATCAAAAGCTTGATGAATTACTGAAGAATAATTCCCCTCGCATGAGTCGGGCATCGGGTAAAATTTTCCATTTTAAACGGCATGATTGAGCCATATGACACGCCAGCATCGTTCATGAGTTAAGCGCCAATTGTTCATCTTATCAGCAAGAGCTTCCGGTTCAGCAACTCGCCTGATTCGGTAAGTAAGCGGTAGAAATACATTCCGTTTGGAAGATATCCTGCCCGGAAATGCGCTGTATGGATTTCTCCCCGTTCAACAGATTCTTCAAACAGCACGGCAATTCTTTTTCCTTCCATGCTTAAAATTTCCAGCTTCACTTTTCCCGCTTCCGGAACTTTGAATAAAATAGTTACTTCATCATTGAATGGATTAGGATAGGCAGAGAGAGTTGTTTCTTCCATATTGAATTGAAATTGAGAAGCCATATCATCGCTGGAAAGTTTGGACGCCCCGCATGGCTGACCGATTACGGTAGTGGTAATCAGTTCGCTGGTGCTGCCCGTGGTGCCGTCATGAAAATTGTCAACCTTGGGGTCGCCAAACCACAGGAACGGGGTAGCGCCTCCGTTGAACTCGACTTTCTGAATGTGAATTTCAAATGCTGCCGCATTGTAGCATTGCAGCTCTACATAGGAAATCTGCGTGAAATCATTTGAAGTGAATACGCTTAGCGGAATGCACACCGTGAAAAAACCGGTGCCGGGATTGGACGGAACATACGAGCCTAAATAAATCACTGGCGAACTTGCTCCCTGTGGCTTCACTTTTATCTTACTCCACTGCGCGGTGCCGCTGGCATCTTTGAGCGTAAAGCACAGTTGATTATTTCCGCCTGCACCCACGTTGTATTTCGGAGAGAATAAGCCGGTGGATGAATACCCCAGCCGCATCTTTCTGTAACTCGTTGACGGATTCACTACTTTCAAATAAGAGGGAGTGCCGGTGCCGCTGCCTCCCGTATGCGTACAGGTGCCGTTGGTGCAGGAGTCAGCCGTGCATGGGTCGTTGTCGTTGCATTCGGCACTGCTCTGGCAGCAGCCGGGGAAAGAGAGCAAATGCTGGCAGCCCTGCTGTGTGTCGCAGAAATCCTGTGTGCAGGCATTGTTGTCGTCACATGATAAAAGCGTGTGTTGAATGCCCGTTTGAGCATTGCACAAATCCTGAGTACAGGCGTTGTTGTCGTCAACAGGAATGGCGAAATAGCTGCAGTTACCGTTCAGGCATTTATCCAGTGTGCAGACGCTGTTGTCATTGCAGTTGGCATCGGTAGTGCAGCAGGTACTATTGTTACCGAAGCACACTCCGCAATTATCTTGGTCAGAATTTGCCGCGTGCCCGGTTGTTCCTCCTGAGCATATTCCGCAATCATCCAAAAAGGCGGTGCCGCCCACTTTTCCGGCACAGTCCACTGTTGGCGGGGCAAGGCAGGCGGTGTTGCTTGAACCGGCAAGTACGGTGAAGTGAACCACCAGCGGTGTTCCTGCTGTGCCCGTTGCGTTCGAGCCGCTGTAAGCCGTTACGCTCAGCGTATAGTTGCCGGGATTTGGAATCCAAGGCTTGTAGCATCCCACCGGCTGGTCGCCATACAAAGCGTAAGGAGCCGTGTTCTCAATTTTCGTTGTCCCGTTGATTACAAATTTCACGCTGCCCACCGGCAGCTGGCAGAGGTCGGCTCTGACGTTGAAGCGGCAAAGCGTGTCGCGGCTGATGATTTTTCCGTCAAACAGCGGGCCTACCGTTCCCAAGGCGCACTCATATACCAGCGTCAGGCTGGATACCTTCAAATTGCAGTAGCAGTCAACAACCACTGAGGAGGAAGCTTCGTCATCCTCACTTTGGTCGCCATCATCGTTGTTAGGAGTTGAGTCGGCATCCAACTGGTCGCAGGCTGTTACTTGTGCGGTGTTCTTGTAATTTCCTGAGGAGTTCACCATAGCGGTAATTTGCAAGGATTTGCTTTGAAAACTTGTTAAGCTGCCGACATTCCATGTAATCACTCCGCCTGATTCCGATGCAGAAGCGCCTCCATTATGACTTACGAAGGCGTATCCCGAAGGAAGGTAGTCTTTCACCTCTACGCCCGTTGCATTTTCAAGCCCTGTGTTCATCGCAGTCAATGTGAACACCACTGTACTTCCGTTGCACGTTGAGGCGGTGTTCACTGTTTTTGAAAGCCGGATGTCGGCATGGCAAAGCAGCAGCCCGATTTGGGTGAGGTCATTAACCAGTGTTTGGGAAGATGAAATAGAATAATCAGCAGAGGTGAAAACCGGTTCCGCATCGGGGTAGCGTTTCGGACCCGATATTGCCTGCACATTCGCTTCGGGCAATATGGGGTTGGGTACTCCGACAACGAAGATGTGCGAGCCTTGCGATTCCACTCCGTAAGCAGCGGCATCCGCCTCGGCAAGTGATAGGGCGTTATGCGTTGCGCTGCTGCCTGTTACCACTCCCCCGCTGGCATTATTGTAAGCGGTTGGAAAGCCGTCTGTGAAAAACAACACAAGCGGGGCTGGACCCTCGCCTGCGTTGATGCTTTGAACCACCTGCAGGGCATCTTCCCAATTGGTGAAGGTGTTGCTTTGTGTGCTTAGATAATCTTCAGGGTCATAATGGTTGTTGTCAGCAGTGGCGTTGGCATCGAAAATGTAATCCTGAAAGAAATTAATGGTTTGAGCAGTCACGGGCAGAAAGGATGTGGTGCCGCCAACAGTTGCCCTGCGGGCTGTGGTGCTGAATTCTACGATGGCGACATGAGCTCCTGTTTCTGACAGGGCATTCAGAATACCGGATGCTGCACCGCGCACCTGCGCACTGATATTGGAGGTGCCTGCTCCCGAGCCAACGATAGAGCCGGATTCATCCATCACGAAAATAATTTTAAGGGTGTCATCCCCGCACACCAGCGGAGTGTGGATGCACACTCCGTTCACGCAGGCATCAATGGTAACAGGGTCTCCGTCATCGCAGTTGATTTCAGTGTGCCTGCAGCTTCCGTTCACGCAGCCGTCCGTTGTGCATAAATCATTATCGGTGCAGGGATTCAGCGTGTGAATGCATGCTCCGAAAATGCATTGGTCAATCGTGCAGAAGTCACCGTCATCGCAATTCAGGAGCGTAAATACGCAGTTGCCGTTTACCAGAGCATCAGCGGTGCAGGGATTATTGTCATTGCAGTTAATCGGGGTGTGAACGCAGGTGCCGTCAACACAATTGTCGGCAGTGTTGGGATTTCCGTCATCGCAGGTGATGGGCGTTTGGATGCAATTACCGTTACTGCATGCGTCAATTGTGCAGGGATTGTTGTCATTGCAGGTATTGGGCGTGAAAACGCATGCTCCGTTTTCTTCCGTGTCAATTGTACAGGGATTTTGGTCGTCACAGGTATGAATGCATTGTCCGTTTACACAGACGTCAACGGTGCCTTCTTCACTATCGCTGCAATCAAGCGGAGTGTTGGTGCAATTACCGTTCACGCAGGCGTCAATCGTGCAGGCGTTGTCATCATTGCAAAGCGGCAGGGTGGTGCACACTCCGTTAATCACCGTGTCAATCGTGCAGGGATTATTGTCATTGCAGATGTGGATGCACTGCCCCTGAAAGCATACATCAATGGTATTGGGATTGGCATCATCGCAATCAATCGGAGTATGAACGCAAACGGAATTTACGCACAGGTCAACGGTGCATGAGTCGTCATCATTGCAGTTCATCGTATCGCATGGGTTCGCGCAGCCGGGAATGGGGTTGTGAAAGCAGCTTCCGTTGGAGCATCCGTCAGCGGTGCAGAGGTCGGCATCCTCACAATTGATGGGCGCATTCTGACACGTGCCATCCACACACACATCTATGGTGCAGGAATTATTGTCGTTGCAGTTGACGGGAATGAAGCGACATCCCGTTCCAGCGCATTGGTCAATCGTGCAGGGATTTCCGTCATTGCAGGTAAAAGGAGTGTGAGTGCAGGTGCCGTTAGAACAGCCGTCAATCGTGCAGTTATCGGTATCGCTGCAGTTAATTTGCGGATGCGAACAGTTGCCGTTTAGGCAAAAGTCGTTGGTGCAGGCATTGTTGTCGTTGCAGAGGATGGGGGTGTTCGTGCAAATTCCATTCACACAGGCATCGGTGGTGCAGGCATTGCCGTCATCGCAGTTCCCGCCGCTGTGTGTGCAAACCCCGTTGGCACAGCCGTCAGCCGTGCAGGGGTTGCCATCATCGCAGTTCAGGATAGTATTAATGATGGCTTTCGCCTCATCATCTTCGCTTTGGTCGCCATCATCGTTGTTGGGTGCGGAGTCGCCATCCGGCAGACTGCTTGCCGTCACCTGCGCGGTGTTTTTGTAATTACCGGAAGCATTCACCGTGGCAGTGATTTGCAATGATTTTGACTGCAGGTAATTCAGATTTCCAACATTCCATGTTACTATGCCTGCCGATTCGGTCGTGGCAGCTCCACCGTCATCGCTAATATAATTGTATCCATTCGGGAGATAATCTTTCACCTGCACTCCGGTGGTGTTCAGCAACCCGTCATTGGTGATAGTGAGAGTGAATGTCACGGGAGCGCCCGGACAAGATATTGGAGTGTTCACTGTTTTAGCAAGACGCAAATCAGCCCGGCAAATCAGCAGCGCGATATTTTTCAAATCGTTCTCCAATGTTTGAGAGGAGGCGATGGAGTAATCTCCTTTGGTGAAATCATTTTGCACATCGGGATAGCGGTCTGGTCCCGAAACCTGCTGCACGTTGCCTTCCGGCAGTATCGGGTTGGGAAGTCCTATCACAAAAATGTGCGAGCCTTGTCCCTTTACTACATTCGCAGCCCCCACTGCTTCTGCAAGCGCTTGTGCTTTGATGGTGGAGGTGGAGCCTTGCGTC
>DATLYB010000230.1:0-8806 GCA_035575215.1 Chitinophagales bacterium | reverse complement strand
AGCGCATTACAGAAGTAACCGAGTTCGATGCGATTGCCGACAGGGAACATTTCATTGTAGCTTACCCCACCGGTGTTGACACAGCCTGGAATTGTTTCGGCAATCCTCATACAGGCGTTGACGACATCGGCTTTCTCTCTGCTCTGATTGACACGCTCCATGAAGACTATCACATTGACCTCAATCGCGTTTATTTCACAGGCATGTCCAATGGCGGGTTCATGTGTTACAGCGCAGCGTGCTTGCTGGGTCACCGCGTTGCCGCCATCGCATCTGTTGCCGGCTCAACCACTGATAGTATGCTGGTTTACTGCCAGCCTTCGAGGGCAATGCCTATCATGCATATTCATGGCGATGCTGACTGGATAGTAAATTACAATGGAAGCTTTGTGGGAGGATTGGGCGGTAACAATTCAGTGGACTCATCACTGCAATATTGGGTGCAATACAACAATTGTCCCTCATCGCCTGCTGAAACGATGCTTCCCGATGCTGACGAGACGGACGGGTGCACCGTCAGAAAAATCCTCTGGGCACCGTGTGACAACGGTTCTGAAATCATTCACTACCGCGTGATTGACGGGGGACATACATGGCCCGGCTCGCCCATTGATTTCAACGGCTGGGGAGGAAATGCCAACAATGATTTCAAGGCGAGTGAAGTGATTTGGGAGTTTTTCAGCCAATATACTCTGCAAGGAAAGGTGACGACCTCGGTTAATGAAGCGAGTGAAAATTTTGTTTTCACCGTTGAACCCAATCCGGCCGATGACGTGCTGAAAGTAAGGGGTGAAGGAATGAAATCTATGAAGCTCAATGACCTTTCCGGAAAAGTAATTTTTCACAGGAAGATTGAAAATCATGCACACACCGTTTCAATCGCTATGCTTTCATCGGGAATGTACTTTGTTGTCTGCGAATTTGAAAAAGAAATAAGAACATTTAAAATCGTCAAGCGGTAAGCAACGCAACTCTTCGTCTTTCCGTCCTTTGAATGACAACTGCAACCTTCATGAACTCCTTTGTTATTGCCATTACCATCTTATTGTTTTTCTTTTCAGCCGCGCGGTCTCAAAACATCTCCACCACGGGATGGCAGAAGCTGGTTCCGTCAGAAAGCCTTCCGCAGAATCTCAAAATCAGAAGTTCCAACAACAACCTCGACCTGATTCAATTCAACGGAAGATTTTATTTCGCCTTTCGCACTGCGCCCACTCATTTTGCTTCGCGCAAAACAAGAATTTACATCCTCAGCTCCGCAGATTTGGAAAGCTGGACTCTGGAGCGCGAGATTCATCACGGCTGCGACCTGCGCGAGCCGCGCTTTGTGCAGCATGACGGCAAGCTGCTGTTTTATTTTTTTGAAGGCGGAAAATCACCGCTCCGCTTTGAGCCGCGGCATGTTTGGATGATGGAATATCATCCCTCTGCGGGCTGGCAGGCTGAAAAAAACATCGGGCTTGACGGCTACGTGCCCTGGCGCCTGCGGACGCGGAACGATACGATTTTCCTCTCAGCGTATTTCGGAAAAAACATTTACAACAGCCGGCATCAAAGCGAGCTGCGGCTTTTTATTTCAACGGATGGCATTGCATGGAAGCCGCTGACGGAATCTCCCCAGTCCATTGCCGGAAATTCATCGGAGGGCGAATTTATCTTTGACAAAGACGGCTGCCTTTGGGCCACCGTACGGCTCGAAAGCGAAGGCGCGCTGATAGCGTGTGCCGACAAGAGCAGCCCCGGCAACTGGCACGCCAGCTACTCGAAATACAAATACGACAGCGCGCTGATGTTCATGCAGGGTGATGACATCTATGTTATCTCCCGCAGGAATGTGGACGGCACGATGGCTAAGGCGCCAAAATGGTTTCCAAAAAACCTGAGGAAGAAATACAACCTCCTCAAATACTGGCTTACGACCAAAAAGACCGCTCTCTTCCGGCTCGACAAGTCAGCCATGCAGCTGACGCACGTGTTGGATTTCCCCAGCACAGGCGACACGGCATTTCCTGCAATGGCGCAACTGGATGAGAACCGCTATCTGCTGATGAACTACTCCAGCAATATCCGTGACAGAAACCGCAACTGGCTGGCAGGGCAGCTGGGAAAGACATATATCTACTGGACGATATTGAAATTTGATAAACCAGAAGCTGAAATGAGTTCCTTGCCTGCAGCAACTCCTGAATAGGAAAGGGATGCGCACTCGACACTCACAAGTGTATTACTTCTCCATAAGCCGCAGCCACCGCTTCCATAATCGCTTCTGACATCGTGGGATGCGGGTGGACTGATTTGATAATCTCATGCCCGGTGGTTTCCAGCTTGCGGGCGGCAACCACTTCGGCAATCATTTCGGTGACGTTGGCTCCGATAAAATGCGCCCCCAGCCATTCACCATATTGGGCGTCAAACACCACTTTCACGAATCCTTCGCGCGCGCCTGCCGCCCGTGCTTTGCCTGATGCGGTGAATGGAAATTTACCCACCTTCACATCGTAACCCGCAGCTTTCGCTTGCTCTTCGGTGTAACCCACAGACGCAATTTCGGGCTGGCAGTAGGTACATGAGGGTAGATTATTATAATCGAGCGGCTCGGGATTTTTCCCCGCAATTTTTTCAACGCATATAATACCTTCGGCTGAAGCGACATGCGCCAGCGCAGGACCTTTCACAATGTCGCCAATGGCATATATGCCCGGCACATTGGTTTTATAAAAATCGTCCACAACCACTTTGCCTTTTTCCGTTTTCACACCCGTTTCTTCCAGCCCCAGATTTTCAAGATTAGTGGCTATACCCACTGCGGAGAGGACAATTTCAGCTTCTGCCTGCTGCTCGCCTTTAGGCGTTTTGATTTTCACCTTGCATAATTTGCCGGATGTGTCAACTGCTTCAACAGACGAGCCGGTAAGAATTTCAATTCCCTGTTTCCTAAAACTTCTCGCAAGTTCTTTTGAAACTTCTTCATCTTCATTCGGCACAATGCGCGGAAGAAATTCCACCAGCGTCACTTTCGTTCCAAGCGCGGCATAGAAGTAAGCGAACTCCACGCCAATCGCGCCTGCCCCCACCACCACCATCGTTTCGGGCTTTTGCGGCAGCACCATCGCTTCGCGGTAGCCAATCACCTTCTTACCGTCAATTTTCAGGCTGGGAATTTCTTTTGACCGCCCCCCCGTGGCAAGAATGATGTGAGGTGCAGTGTATTCGGCAGTGTTTCCGCTGCTGTCGGTTACGGTCACTTTTTTTCCGGGTTTTATTTTTCCGGTTCCTGCAATCACGTCTATCCTGTTCTTCTTCATCAGAAACTGTACACCATTGCTCATCGCACTTGCTGATTCACGGCTGCGTTTCACGATGGAAGAAAAATCGGGGTGTGCGTCTTTCACTTCGATGCCATAATCGGCTGCATGCCGTATGTATTCAAATACCTGTGCGCTTTTTAATAAGGCTTTCGTGGGGATGCAACCCCAGTTCAGGCAAATGCCGCCCAGTTCAGCCCGTTCCACTACAGCGGTTTTCAATCCAAGCTGCGAAGCGCGAATAGCCGCAACATATCCGCCCGGACCACTGCCGATAATGATTAGGTCATAACTCATAGATAGTGCTTTTAGTGCGAGGTAAAAATAATAAGAACTCCGAATCACAGTTCAGACCGATTGAAGGATTGCAAGGTTTATGAACTTAAATCAGAGGTCTGTGCGATTGTCTGGCTGGAAATTATTTTCCAACTTAATTCGGGGCAAATATTCCTGGTTTTATCACTGCTGTATGGCTTTCTATTCGGCTGAAAATGAATAGCTTTTTATCATTTTTTTCCAGAAATTACAATCAGTTTTACGGACATTTACAGAATTAAACCCTTAGTTTAAGTCCCCGGCTTGAAAAGGTTCACTTTACATACCATTTGCCCGCTCATTTTTTTGCTGTCAGCAGGCAGAGTACTTGCTGCTTGTCCTGATGGAGAAATTGCCATTCAAATTCAAACTGACAACTTTGGAAGCCAGACAGGTTGGGAAATTATTGACATTTCAAATGGCATCACTGTTGATTCTCTTTTACCCGGATATCTTACCGACAACACGCTTTACAACTGGTCAGTTTGCGTCAGTTCTTCCGGATGCTACTGGGTGCGGATAACCGATACGGGCGGTGACGGATTATCGGGCGGAGGTTATTACGATGTTTCATTCAACGGCTCATTGGTAGAAAACGGCACCAGTTTCAGTTCGGTGGAAACCGTGATTGCCGGACAATGCCAAAGTATTTGTGGTGATGACAAATCCGTAATGTTTGTCGAATTGCTTACTGACAACAATCCCGGCCAAACTTCATGGGAAATTACAAACACGCTTACAACGGCTGTTGAATTTTCTCAGGCGGCAGGCAGCCTGGGCAACCGGGTGCATTACCTGTGGGCAGCTTGCATAGATAGTTTGGGATGTTACAGTTTCAGAATTTCCGACAGCGGAAACAACGGTTTATCGTCACCCGCTTTTTTCAGGATTTATTTGAATGGGAACACTTCAGTGGGAAGCGGCAGCGGCAATTTCGGAGCATCCAGAACGATTTCGAAAATCGGCAATTGTGTTTACGGAGGCTGTTCCACCGACAGCATCAGAATCCAGTTGAGAACCGATTTTTTTCCTGCAGAAACCGGCTGGCAGATGATTGATGTAACCACCAATACGATTGTCGCGCGTGTCAACATCGGTGATTTATTCAGAACAAATTTTCTTCATACATGGTCTGTGTGCACCAATGCTTCGCACTGTTATGAAGTGGTGTTTTTAGACCAGGGCAACAACGGAATCTGCTGTTCGTGGGGAAGCGGATATTATCGTGTTTACAAGAATGGAACGCTTATTCAGCAAGGCGGCTCGTTTGAAAGCGCGGAAACCGTGGGCATGATGGGAAATTGCAGCAACCCATGCGGTGCACAGTCAACCATCACCGTTCAGATTCATCCTGATAATTACGGCAGCGAGATTACCTGGGAATTGCTGAATCAAAATACCCAAACCGTAATCGCTACAGGCGGTCCTTATATTGACGGCAATAATGATTTGATAAAAACCAATGTCTGTGTCCCTGCCGGAGGATGCTATGAGGTGATTGTTCATGATGAATTTGGCGATGGCATGTGCTGTGCTAATGGTGACGGCTACTATATTGTTTCCTACAACAATGCGGTCTTTGGCTCTGGCGGTATCTATGGAAACATTGACTTTCAATATGGCATTGGCGGATTCTGCTCCAGTCCTGTCATAGTAACCGATAATGACAATTACACTCCGGAGGAATTGGTAGAAGATATTTTGCTGGGAGCATGTGTGGATGTTTTCAACGTTGAATATACGGGTGCTCCCGAGGCAATCGGATATTTTTCGAACGGGGGTTCATTGGGATTGCAGAATGGTATTTTGCTCACCACAGGCAGTACAGATGTTGCCGTAGGCCCTAATAATGCGCCTGATGCGACTTACATTGCAGGACAGCCGGGTGATTCCGATTTGGAATCCGCTGCCGGATTATCCAGCAATAGCACCTTTGATGCTTGCGTTTTGGAATTTGACTTCATCCCGTATAACAATACAATTACATTCAACTACATTTTCGCTTCAGAAGAATATCCCGAATACGTGTGTTCCGCTTTCAATGACGCCTTCGCATTCCTTGTCACCGGTCCCGGATACCCTCCAAATACCAACGTTGCGCTTATTCCGTCAACCACCATTCCGGTTGCCATCAATTCGGTTAACGGAGGCATGGTGGGTGCTTTTGGAAGCCCGGGGGGATGCAGTCCTCCTAACGGCAGTCTCGCTTATACTGCGTATTATGTGAATAATACAGGAGGCTTAAATGTGCAGTATGATGGATACACCGTCCCGCTTACAGCCACGATTAGCGTTACTCCCTGCCAAACCTATCACATCAAGCTGGTCATCGCTGACGTAGGCGACCAGGTGCTTGATTCGGGAGTATTTATCGAGGCACAAAGCTTCTCAGGTGGTGACGAAGTCACCGTTACCGCAGGTGCTGATGTTTATGAAGGATGCAATAGTTCTTTCACTTTTACCCGAAGTGATGTTACCTCTTCTTCGCTGCTAGTGAATTTCACGGTTTCAGGAACTGCTGCGAATGGAACGGATTACAACAGTATTTCATCCAGCATCACGATTCCCCCCAACCAGGCTTCCTATACGCTGAATATCCAAACCATTCTTGACGCTTTAAATGAAAGTTCCGAAAGCGTAATTATCTCCCTTATGAACGTGTGCACTTGTTCGGGCAGCAACAAAGACACGCTCTTGATTTTGAACACCACTCCGGCTGTCATCACGCCCGCAAGCGCTTCCATCTGTTCCGGGCAAAGCACTACGCTGACAGCCAGCGGAGGTGGCACGTATTCGTGGAGTACAGGCTCTGCTTCATCCAGTATTACAGTAAGTCCTTCCTCCACCACAACATACACCGTCACTGTTTCCAATGGCGGTTGTGCTCAAACTGTTTCAGCAACGGTCACCGTTAATTCGCCTCCCACCGCATCCATTTCTCCAGCCAATGTTACCATTTGTTCAGGACAAAGCGCCACGCTGACGGCAAGTGGCGGGGGTACGTATTCGTGGAGCACTGGCGCTACGACCGCTACTATCACAGTCAGCCCCTCATCAACCACTACCTATACCGTAACCGTTACAAACGGAAGCGGGTGTACGGCAACTGCCTCAAGGTTAGTGACGGTAACATCAGGTCCATCGGCATCCATATCACCAGCTACTGCAACAATATGCACTGGGCAGAATGTTACTCTTACCGCAAGCGGAAGCGGAGGAAATTCGCCCTACAACTTCTCGTGGAGCACCGGCTCCACCAATGCAAGCATCACCGTCTCGCCTGCATCCAGCACCACTTACAACGTGACTGTTACAGACGCAAACGGATGCACGGCAACATCTTCAAGAACGGTCACCGTGAACTCTCCTCCGACCGCTGCGATTACCAATCCGGGAGCCATTTGCAGCGGACAAAGCGTAACGCTGACAGCCAGCGGTGCCGGAGCGGGCGGCTCGTACTTGTGGAGCACCGGCTCCACCAATGCAAGCATCACCGTTTCGCCTGCATCCAGCACCACCTACAACGTGACTGTTACAGACGCAAACGGCTGCTCCGCCACTGCGTCAAGAACGATAAATGTCAGCCCCCAGCCTAACATCACTCCGTCAGGTGCGAGCATCTGCAATGGAGCCAGTGCTACGCTCACCGCTACCGGTGGCACATCTTATACATGGAGCACGGGGGCGACTACCGCAAGCATCACTGTGAATCCATCCACTACAACAACCTATAATGTAACCGTGACGGATGCAGGCGGATGCACCGCGACTGCTTCATCCACCGTGACGGTCACCAGCACACTAACTGCTTCCATCACGCCTCCCAGCGCGGCTGTTTGCCTCGGTTCCACTATCACACTCACTGCTTCGGGCGGGACTACTTACTCATGGAGCACAGGAGCGACCACACAGAGCATCACCGTTTCGCCTGTATCCAACACTATCTATTCGGTCACTGTGACAGACGGAGGATCATGTTCTGCGTCCGCATCGCGTTCAGTGACTATAAATCCGAATCCAATTGCGTCAATCTCACCTGCAACTCTTGCGATTTGCACCGGAGCGAGCACTACGCTCACGGCCAATGGTGGAGGGACGTATTCGTGGAGCACGGGAGAAGCCAGCACCACCATTACAGTTAATCCGTCATCAACAACAACTTATTCTGTAACGGTGACTGATGGCAATGGATGCACTGCGTCAGCTTCGCGGACCGTAAATGTTAATCCACTGCCAACTCCTTCTATTTCTCCGGGAAATGTGACAATTTGCAACGGAGCAAGCGCCACACTGACTGCAGGCGGAGGAAACTCCTTTTCATGGAGTAACGGTTCAACCACTGCCAGTATCACCGTGAGTCCTTCCACAACCACTTCTTATTCAGTAACAGTCACTGATGCAAACGGATGCAGCGCATCGGCTGCAAGAACGGTCACCGTGAATCCGAACCCCACTGCATCCATTTCTCCTGCCGCTGTTTCCATTTGCGATGGAGCGAGCGCGACCCTGACGGCAAGCGGTGGAAATTCTTATTCGTGGAGCAGCGGCTCTACCAATGCGGGCATCACCGTGTCTCCTGCTTCGACAACTTCTTATTCGGTGACGGTCTCCGATGCGAACGGCTGCACTGCGACCGCTTCGGCAACCGTCACGGTGAATCCGCTCCCCGCTGCTTCGGTCACTCCGAATAATCCATCGGTATGTGCCGGTTCCAGCGCCACGCTGACGGCAAGTGGCGGAACGTCATACTCATGGAGCACCGGCTCCACCAATGCAAGCATCACCGTTTCGCCCGCTTCCACCGCCACCTACAATGTGACTGTCACCAATTCCGGGGGATGCACGGCATCGGCTTCGGCTACGGTCACTGTTTCACCAAGTCTGACGGCCTCGATTTCTCCGGCTGCGCTTTGCGCGGGCGGGTCGGCTACGCTTACGGCTTCCGGAGGTACGACTTATTCGTGGAGCACAGGAGCGACCTCGCAGAGCATCACCGTTTCTCCGGCATCTACGACATCGTATTCGGTCACCGTCACCGATGGCGGCTCGTGCTCAGCATCGGCTTCGCGCACCGTGACGGTGAATCCGAACCCCACTGCATCCATTTCTCCTGCCGCTGTTTCCATTTGCGATGGAGCGAGCGCGACCCTGACGGCAAGCGGTGGAAATTCTTATTCGTGGAGCAG
>DATLYB010000229.1:0-6862 GCA_035575215.1 Chitinophagales bacterium | reverse complement strand
ATTCACGGGCGAATTGCCTGAACTCAGCAGCGTGTATTTCACCAGCAGGCTGTCCATGTGAATGTCGGTGACGTTTTCGCAGTTTACAGACAGGGTGAGGTTTTCTCCAAGCATCACCGTGTCGCCATGAAATTCGAAATGAAAATCAGGATTCAGGGCGGCTTCCGGCACTTTCTTGTAAAGGATGCGCCAGAAATCTAATTGTGTGGGAGTGCGGGCACTGTCATCGCGCGTGTCCAGGCGCAGCTTGATATATGGATATTCGGCAGGGTCTATATGCGAGATGAAATAATCCAGGGCGGTGATGTTGGAGTCTATGACTGATTCAGCACCGGTATGCGTCACCCCGATGATGTCAATGCTTTGCCTGTCGGATGATTGCGGCTCCAGCGCATGATAGCGCCAGTGCAGGGAGCCCCATTCCGTTGCTGGTCCAATCAGCGGGGTGGTAATCTTACCCTGATACCAGAAGGCTTGGAACGTTGCCGTGAAATTGAGCACACTTAAGATGCCGCTGCCTTTCTCCTCGAACAGAACTTCATCGGGATGCCCTTTTTTCACAAAAAACGCCCAGGGGATATTGTTACAGCAAATCAGCGAGTTGATTTCCTGCGAACCGAGATTTCTGAATGCATCAACAAGTGCTTGATTCCAACTGCTGTAAGAAGCGGTGTTGACGCTGTAGGCGAGTATGTAATTTCCGTCAGGAACATTATTGATAAAGTCAACAATCCGCTGCTGCAGGCATAAGGTGTTTGGAGGATTGCTTCCAAGGATAGGGAAATCAAAACCCTCAAGGTCACGCGCTTTGCAATGAATGTTTCCGTGAATCATGTTGATTTGATAACCGGAACACGGGTCAGTGCCTACATCGCTGTATCTGCTTACCCAATTATTTCCTGTGGCAGAATCAAACACCGCCAATACAATACCGCCATCAAAGCCGCCCGGACCTCCGCAGTTCCAGCGGTGTTTCAGTCCGTTATTGACGTGATAGGCTATCTGGTCGTCAGGCAAAGCCCCCCCATTCATTGTTGCTGTGCCTGTTTTCACAGTCACTGTCTTTGTATCGCCAACGAACTTGAACTTTCTGTCCGTATCGGGATATATGTTGCTGTACTGGTCTTTGAGGAATTGGTAATAATGCGACTGGTTCCATCCCGGATATTCTCCATCCAAATAAATAAAAGAGCTGTTGTGAAAGGTGCTATTACCCTCAACACCCACGCGCCAGTAATAGACAGTACTGTCTATGTAGTTCATAGCCGGAGTCCAAGTAACCACACCACCTGATTGCGTAACGGTGGTTGACAGTTTAAGCGGACTGTTGAATGATTCAGTCGTGTCAATTTCGATTCTGTAAGTTGCGACTGGTGCGAATACATTGGCTGTGGAAGCTTTTAGCGTAACTGGCTGAGCGGGTACGATGGCGAATTCATACGGATGAATGGGGAAAATATCTTCCGAAGTGATATTCAGCGTCAGCTCACCCAATTCATTATTTGTTTCTGACAATTCACTGATTTCCCCAACGCCTAACTCGGTGCAGGCATCGTTATTACCGGGGTCAACCTTCACGCAGAAGCGGTTCAAGCCGAAGGCTTTGGTAGAGCCGGTTGGAATAGTGAAGAAAAGCGTGTCGCTGAAAAACGTGCCTCTGATTCGCTTCATGTATGTCACGCTGCCATCATCGGCACTCGGAAAGAAGCGCGTCACTATCACGTTAATACTGTCATGGGTGGCGTAACCGAGATTGGTTACAATCACTTTCAGATTGAATGAATCGGCTTCAATGCTGATAGTGGAAGGCTCGATTGACACCATCTGTGGCTCAATGACATAATCGGGCTTGGAATGCGGATTAAGGCGGATAGCCGGGTCCCCGTGCAAAGTCATCTCTTCGGCAACTGTTTTGTTGATGGCGGTCGGACAGCACGCCTCCACGTCACCCACTGATTTCGTCATGATGGTACCAATTGTGCTGCCGTAGTATTTTTGCCCGAGGTTTTTGTAAAAATTGGTGGTGTAAATGTCCAGCGCGGTAGAAGAAGACAGCGTAATAGTTGAAATAAACCCGATAGCCGCCTTCCCGTCAGCCAGCACAAAGTTTTCGCTGATGCCTTTGCTGGGGTTAAAGATGTTGCCGGTGAAACAGCCGTTGGATAATATCAGATGATACTTCTCGTAGTTGGTATAGGTGCTGGGGTCGTCAATGGCGATGTCAAATGAGTTGGGTGACGAATGCCCGAAGAACGTGATAAGCGACACTCCGGTGTTGATGAGTTCGCGGAGGAAATCTGACTGCACATTCTGAATCGGATCAGTGCTTGTTTTATAGAATGAATACACATGACCACCGTAAAGGGTGTCTTCGATGGTATTTTCATACTTCTCCAGGTAATACCGGAATTGCGCCTGCTGTCCTGCGCCTTCACCGCCCCCCATGTGCAGGACACGCTTCATCCACATTTTGTTATCAATGGTTTGATAGGGGTCACCTGCTTCCCGCTGCTTGCGTTCGTATGACTTTATCTTCTCCAGATAGATGCCGATTTCAACGGGATTTTCAACAGAAAGCCGTCCTACTGCTACGCGGGGAATAATAGACGCAGTGGTGGCTGTCAGCAAGGGGTCGGAGCCGGGGTTGCCAAAAGTGGGCACGAGACACTGAGCATAAGCAGATGCGTTAAAGCGGATATGGTTGTATTCCCTTCCTTTTCCGATAATAAAAAGATGCCGCGGCTTGATTGTCCAGTATTGAAGCGCAAAATCAATGAAGTTGCGAATCGCCAGGGGAGATTTCTTAATGCCGTAGGCAAACTGGTCATAGAGCTGATTGATGAGGACGATTTCCACCTCATGACTCCCGCCTTCCAGGCTATTGCGATATTTCCGGTAGGCATCCACGTAATCATATTGGTTTCCGTCATCCCGCAGCTTGGGATGGGTGAGGATGATATAGTCGCCCTGAAACAGGGTGTTGTAGTAATTCACGAAGTTGACGCGTTCCACTGATGTGATGGTTCTGATATCGGAAGCGTCCTGGCTGGTCACGAAAATTTCCCGCTTCACATTATTGGTTTGTGCCGGCAGTTTGAACTTATGCGGAGAACTTCCAGCGGTGCCGGTTATTCTCAGGTGATTGGTCAGATCATACAAAATGGGAGCGGTGCCCCTGTCATTAAAGGCGTTTATCTCGATGTATCTTGCGCCTGTCCCGTTCTGGTTAAGTACGAAGTACGACCTCGACTCATTCGGAAAAGTGAATTCGTGAGGATAAATCAGCTCAACCATGGCAATGGCACTGCTGCGGGCTGATGGAGTCCAGGTGAAGTCATTGTAGTTGATGAGATGGCTCACCGGAAAGTCACCGCTGAATTTATACAGCCAAACATTTGTGGTGAAGGTATCTTTCAATTGGTAAGTGTTTATTTTAAGAGTAAAATGATTCACCGAAGAAAGGCTCACAATATTGGCATTGATATGAGCGTTCACCGGTGCATTGGTATATATCAGCGGAGCAACTATCGTAATGGAAGGTTCCACAGGCGTGTAGGTGAAGCCCTCTCCTTCATCAAAGATGCATTCGTAGATGGGCTGCCCGCCCACGGAAGCATAGCGCCCCAACTGAAAACATTCAGGGTCGGTGCATCGGAGGTTCGGCCTGACGGTATGCATAAAATACTGCTCCTTTGCAGGAAGCGGCAGGCTCAGGTCGTTGGGGATATTCGAAAAGAGGATGTTTGCTTTTTGGGTGTTCCATGCCAGGAAATACACCGCTGTGTCATTGAACAAACTCATGTAGGGATTAGGCTGCTGCCTCTCCGGGTCGGCATACAGCCTCGCATCCACCGAGCCGTCATTGGGCTTGCCGTAGAATTCAATGAAGTCATTTGCATTATCAAAGAAGCCGTTGTTGTTTGAGTCATAAACATAAATCGGCACTGTTTGCCCTTTGCTGAACAAATTGAATTTGGTTGTCTGAACGGTGTTAATATTCACATTCGGAAGCGCGCTCAGCGTGGAGTACGGAATCCGGTGAATCCCTTCCCGCGTGACATTGAATTTGTAATAGGTGATGTTGTATTCAATCCATTCATTGCCATATTGAGCGAAAGCGCAGGTAACGCCAAGAAGCAGCAGAATGAGGGTGATATTTTTTCTTAGAGGCGTCACGTCAGCTTACTGCTGTTTTTTCTTGTTGATACCGATGTGGAGCGAAAACACGTGGGAGTAAAGCGCATCCGACTGATTGCCGATGTCGGTGAAAGCATAATCCAGTCCGAAAGTTTTTATTTGCAATCCGATGCCGATGCTGGGCTGAAAGGTAATTATCTTTTCTCCCGCATCATCCGTTGATTTTTGAATGTTGCCGATGCCTCCTCTCAGGTAAATGATATCAGAGTAATTCAGCTCAAGCCCAAAGCGCGGGTCGAAACTGACCGCATTGGTGCGAATCGGAACATTGCGCTTGCCGTCAGTGGTCATCTCAAAATCCAATTCAGGAAGAATCCCGAACTTGTCTTTGATATTCACCTCATAAGCAGCAGCAAAAATGAACTTCGGAACAGTGACTTCCAGAGAATTTTCCGGGATAATGTTTCCCGTAGTCACCAGCACTTCTTTTTCTTCCTCCGTGAAATTGAAAGACCATGCATTGAAGGTGCTGGTCACATCTCTTCCCATGACACCGAATCGCCATTGTTTCAGTTGGTAAGATGCAGAGAAATCCAAGCCGAAACCCCAGGCTGTCGCAAAGTCGCCCGCGTTGCGGTAAATGATTTTAGCATTCCCTCCCAGACTTAACCCCTCTGCTTTTTGAAACTTTTGCGCGAAAGAAAAAATGAAAGCCCAGTCGGCTACTGAAAATGACTGGATATTGTCATAATTGATGCTGCCATCGGGTTCAAAAAGCTCAAGCGTGTTGGGAATGTCATCTACGGCAAACCGCAGCATGGAAAAACCGATGAAGCTCTTGCGGTCTTTCAGGGGGATGGCGAATGCTCCTACATCATATTTGGCGATGCCGGCAAAATATTCAGCGTGCATCAATGACAGATTCACATTGTTTTTAACCCGCGTTAGGGCTGCGGGATTCCAATAACCCGAGGTGGCATCACCAACTGTTGCCACCTGTGCCGATGCCAGTGACAGCCCCCGGGCGCCTGCTCCGATGTCAAGAAATGCGTTGCTGTATTTTCTCACTTGTGAAAATGCGGAAAATGACACTGCTGTAATAACCAGGATAGCGAGGGGCTGAATGGACTTCATTCGCGTCTTGTTTTCTTAAATGTTGAGAACCGTGTTTTTGTTCATCTCACCGAAAATACACAACAACTTTTGACGGTGTTCTTTTTCCATCTCATCCGTCAAGGTCATCAGTATTTCCACTTGGTTCCGGCTCACATCAACAGGGTTAATTTTTTGATACACCCTGAGTAACGCCTGTGCAAACATTTCATTGTCAATGTAAAAGAGTAGAAATCTGCTTCTGAGGAATCTATTAAAGTTATAAAAAAATTCAGAAAACAATCCCGCTTTTCCAATGCGCGAAAAATACGATGCCGTCACTTCGGGATTCACAAGCTCGATGTCACGGTAAAGTTTTACGCACAACTGCGGATTATGTTTGACGAGCACACGGTCGAGCAGCAGTTCAAGGAAAATGTGGGCAAGAAAATAGGAACGGAACCTGAGGGAAGGCAGAACAGCAGCATTCAGCCTCGAACGAATCAGGATGCTGAATTTTTTAAAGAAATCAGAACGATGAAAAACCGCATCCACCTTATCTCAATCTTACTTTACCTACTCCATTACAGTCGGGGCAAGTAGATTTAGGAGATGAGATACAATACATACAAGAAACATCCTTATAATTAACCGACTCATAAAACCCTCGTTTATTGTAGTCGTAGTAAGTCGAAGATGGATTACTGCGGTCCATTTCTTTTACCTTTCCTTTTCCGCCACACACACTGCAACTGCTTACCCTTCCTGAACCCGAGCACGTTGGACAAGTGTAAAGTCCGGTAGGCATAGGCACTTTCATTTCAGCAATAAAGTCCCAGAATGATTTTTTCTCTTTCGGTTGTTCTTTTAACGTTGTTTTTATGGTGGCGGTCATTACCGATGCATCGGCTATTTTCTTCATTCCTGCAATAGCGCTGTTCAACTTATCGGTAAGAATTTTACCGTCAATGGCATGCGGAATTTTAATAAACCATGCATAGTATTCATCCCCGACCCGCGCGGCTGCACAAACATTAAAATAGTCTTCCACTATTTTCTTCCTTACCGAAAACGCTTCGCTGTATGGCAAATCGTTGATGATAAAGGAGTAGCGGTAGTTCAAATCATTATCATATTGCGCCAAAATCAGTTTTTTCCCTTCAGAAGTTTGGCGATAGCCGGCAAAGATGAGTCCGCCCATATACGTGTCAAAACTTGTGAATATGTCTTTTACTGAGGGATCTTTTAATGAAGGGTCAGACACTTTAATTCCCTTGCCGAGATTGACATCATTTTGAGAAGCAACCAATTCATAAGCCATCGTGTAGGTATCTGCAGGGCTGCCGGTATTAGAATATTGCCCCATTAAATAATATTGCGAAACAATCATGCTCATGTCTGACTTGGCAATTACATGTGTAGGCATAAAATAGCTGAAGGTTCGCAAATCTTTGTTGATGATGATAGTATGCTCTATACCTTTAAAAGCGGTGAGCCTGAGCGTATATTTCTTTTCGGGGCTTATTTTATAGCCAACATAAACAATGGCTTTATCTAATTTATTCACGGCAGTATAGGCTTCGCCTTCTTCGTAATGTTCAAAAAGCAATTTGCCGCTTCGGGCTAATACCCC
>DATLYB010000228.1:0-2590 GCA_035575215.1 Chitinophagales bacterium | reverse complement strand
ACTTCAACTGCAAGCGTTACGGATGCCGGCTGCTATGGAAGCAATGCGGGGGCGGTGGATTTGAGTGTAGCCGGAGGAACCCCCGGATATTCATTCTTCTGGTCAAATGATGAAACCACTGAAGATTTAACTTCCCTCCCAGCCGGTGATTACCAGGTGGTGATTACTGATGCTAATGGTTGTGTTCACGTTGATAATATAACTGTGACTGAATTTACGGAATTGAATGTACAGCCCAGCGTTACCAATCCTTCATGCATTGGAAAAGAAGATGGCAAAATAAGCCTGACGGTTACGGGGGCTTCACCGCTTAGTTACGAATGGTCTGATGGCAGCACCGGAGCGGAATTGGATGACCTTAAAGCGGGGTCTTATACGGTAACAGTAACCGATGCCAACAATTGCCAGCAAATATCCACGCTGGTAATTGAAGAGCCGACTGCCAACTGCGGTGGAAGCATCCTCGATGTGGCTGTTCCGAACGCATTTTCACCAAACGGGGATGACATTAACGAGCAGTTTGACATCTACAGAGCTGATGACGTTTCCAAAGTAACCGTGAAAATCTATGACCGCTGGGGCGCCAAGGTGTATGAAAATCCCGACCAACAGCACGGACCCAACCAGGGATGGGATGGCACCTATCGCGGAAAAGAAGCGCAGGTGGGCGCCTACGTGTATGTGATGGAAATAGAATATTCTACCCCCAACACTACCGACCGTCCCACCCAAAAGACGGGAACCGTGACTCTGGTGCGATAGCCCTATATCATTTCCGATGTTTGATAATTTCTGCCCCTTCTTGATTATCCCCAAAGTTTAGACTACCCTAATATTTAATTTAGATACATAGAAATACTTAGCTTTGCTGATAAAATCACAGAGCTATGAGAAATTTTCTGCTGTTTTCGTTTACACTATTTCTTTTTTTATCCTGCAATAACAACAATACCCATTCTGACACAGAACTCTACATCGTTACCACCACGGGCATGCTGGGCGATGCCGTTAAAAATATTGTGGGTGACAAAGCGAGAGTGGAGTCGCTGATGGGTCCCGGTGTTGACCCCCATCTTTACAAAGCCACGCAAAGCGACCTCGACAAACTGAACAAAGCCGACCTCATTTTCTATAACGGTCTTTTTTTGGAAGGCAAGATGGAAGACATCCTTGATAAGCTCAGCCGTTCTAAAAAAGCGGTGGCGGTAGGCGACCGTCTTGACCCTTCGCGGGTGTTGAAGACCTCTCAAACATCAGCCGGAAAACTCAACACCGACCCGCACGTCTGGTTTGACGTTTCACTCTGGGCAGAAGTGGTTGGCATCATCGCTTCAGCGATGCAGGAATTTGACCCCGGCAATGCAGCAGTATATCAGGAAAATTTCTCCAATTATTCCGTTGAATTGAAAGAATTGCATCAATGGGTAAGAACTGAAATTGCCACCATTCCCGTTGAACAGCGGGTGCTCATCACTTCTCATGATGCATTCAGCTATTTCGGCAGAGCCTATGAAATTGAAGTGCACGGATTGCAAGGCATTTCAACCGCTTCGGACTACGGGTTGCAGGATGTCACCCGCCTCGTAAATTTGATTGTGGAGCGGAAAGTGAAATCGGTTTTCATTGAAACATCAGTGGCAGCGCGCTCGCTGCAGGCGGTGGTGGAAGGTTGCCGCAATCTCGGCTATGATGTGAAAATTGGCGGCACGCTGTTTTCCGATGCAATGGGCGAGCCCGAAACACCCGAAGGAACCTACACCGGCATGGTAAAAGCCAACGTAAGTACGATTGTGAATGCGTTGAAATGATGCTGATTTTCTAACTGGCAAGCATCAAGAAAGATATTATGATTATCCAGGTTAAAAATCCCATCCTTGAAGTTCACGACCTTACGGTCAGCTATGACCGCAAGCCCGTCCTGTGGGACGTTGACTTCACGCTTCCGGAAGGATGCCTTGCCGGAATTATCGGTCCCAACGGTTCCGGCAAGACCACCCTCATCAAATCCATCATGGGCTTGCTTCCGCTGAACAGCGGCTACGTGAAACTCTTTGGAAAAACCACAGCTGAAGTAAGAAACAAAGTAAGTTATGTTCCGCAGAAAGAATCCGTTGACTGGAATTTTCCAGCCAGCGCGCTGGATGTGGTGCTGATGGGGCGGTACGGAAAGCGCGGATTATTCCGCAGGCTCACAAAAAGCGACCGCGATGCCGCTATGGAGTGTCTGGAAAAAGTGGGGATGGCAGAATTTGCCCACCGCCAAATCGCACGGCTCTCGGGCGGGCAGCAGCAACGTGTGTTTCTCGCCCGCTCGCTGGCGCAGGATGCCGACCTCTATTTGATGGATGAGCCGTTCAACGGTATTGATGCTACCACGGAAGCAGCCATCCTCTCAATTCTCAGGGAAATGCGCAGCAAGGGAAAAACCATCATCGTGGTCCATCATGATTTGCAATCGGCAGGGGAGTATTTTGATTGGTTCGTTTTATTGAACACCCGGCTGGTGGCTTCCGGACCAAAAGAAAAAGCGTTCACCCTTGACTTACTGCAGGAAACTTATGGGGGCAAGCTTACGCTGCTTACTCAGATT
>DATLYB010000227.1:0-5031 GCA_035575215.1 Chitinophagales bacterium | reverse complement strand
TTGCACGAGGTGAAAACCATTTACCGCGGAACGCTCCGCAGACCGGGCTTCTGCCGCACGTGGAATGCCTTCGTACAACTTGGCGCCACCGATGATACCTACACGATGGAAAACACCGAGGAAATGACCTATCGCGAGTTTATCAACTCATTTCTATATTACGACCCCATTGCCCCCGTTGATTTGAAACTCGCCTACTATATGAACTGGGACATTGACTCCGAAGAGATGCACCGCTTGCGGTGGCTCCATGTTTTTGAAAACCGGAGGGTGGGATTGAAAAATGCAACCCCCGCGCAGATTCTGCAGAAAATTCTGGAAGAAAAATGGACGCTGGAACCCGATGATAAAGACATGCTCGTGATGTGGCACAAGTTCAACTACGAGATGGGCGGACAGCCGAAAGAAATGCATGCTTATCTTGTGGTGATAGGTGACAACACGGTTCACACCTCGATGGCAAAAACCGTGGGCTTGCCGATGGCAATCGCAGCGAAGATGATTTTGCAGAAAGCGATTTCACTAAAAGGCGTGGTGATTCCCACGGTAAGGGAAATCTACGAGCCGGTGCTGAAAGAACTGAAGAAGTTTGGGGTGAATTTTGAGGAGAGAGAAGTCAAGCTAATCAGCGGATAAGCATCCGGACGAAATACCGTCAATTGTTGCCGAAAAGCTTCAAATCACCACCCCCCTTCACATAGCCTGCATCCGTCAGCAGGTGCTTGCCCTGGGCGGCTTTTACCGCCAATTCATCGCAGCGCTCATTGTACGGGTGTTCGTTATGACCTTTTATCCAGTGAAATTTCACGTGATGTTTTTTGTATGATTGAAGGAAGCGCAGCCACAGGTCTTTGTTTTTCTTTTTTTTGAAGCCCGTTTTCACCCAACTGAACAGCCATCCCTTTTCCACCGCATCCACCACATATTTCGAGTCGGAAACAATCACCACATCCTGATTGTCTTTGGTAAGGGCTTCCAGCCCGGCAATCACCGCCATCAGCTCCATGCGGTTGTTGGTAGTGAGTTTGTATCCGGCAGAAAGCTCCTTTACGTTTCTTCCGTATTTCAATATCACCCCATACCCGCCCGGACCCGGATTACCCTGCGCTGCGCCATCGGTGTAAATTTCAACATGCATGTTTCAAATTTTCAAAAGTAAATTGTTTGTGGCTTATGGTGAGCGATGAAGCTCGCTGTCCCTCGTTCAGATGGCTATTTAACAACCGAACACCGAAGCGTAAACCGCGAACATTCACGGCTGATAGTTCACCACATCCGCCACGCATTCATCCCCGAAAATCATGCGCTTGCTTCCACCGAAATAATTCTGAACAAAACCGGTGATGTTTGCCGTACGCTCGTTTTGCCAGTACATCACGCATTCGGAATTGGTGCAATGAGCGCCATGCGCGGAATCATGATGCGGAGAAGCGAGCGGCAACCCATTGTTCACCATGCCGAGCGCATGACCGGCTTCGTGAATCACCACGCCCTGTTCGACAAATTCTCTGACAACTCTTGTAACGTGTGAGGAGGCAATCAGCGGCTTGAACACGGCAACCACCGTAGTGCCCGTAACATGGAGTCCCATCACCGTTTGGCGCAGCGTATCATCCTGCCGGTAATATCCGTTCAAAAACAGAATGAAGATGTTCCCATCGGTTTCATTGCCTGTGCTTTTGCGGTAATGATTGGCAAGTCCCAAAATATTATCCACAGTGAAGCCGGTTTTATTTTGGTCGGGAATGGCGGTCATTTCGTTTAATCCGTTGGGAACAATCACATCCAGCGCAAGCGGCCGCTGCACAAAAAGCGATTCGATGTTCAGCTCCGCATACTCCCATACATTATCGCCCGAAGTGCTGATGGCGTAAGGCTCTGCTCCTTCTTCATAGGCAACTTCCAGCTTCAGGCTGGTCATGCTTTTATAGAAAATATCAATGCCGCTGCTGAGGGGTTCGTCTTTTTTGCAGGCGCAGAGAAAAAACAGCAATATCCACAATGGTGTAAAAAGATGTTTGAAAAAGGGATGCATGATATTTGGCGAAATGGTGATTTTCAGTTTATTTCACAAAAATTCAACAGCAAAAACGGAAAAATTTTTTTATGGCATACGCACACACGAATTCAAAAGGACAAACCTACTACCTTCACACAAAAGAAGTAGAACTGAAGGGGGGCAGAAAGCAAAACATCTTCTATTTCGCAAAAGAAGTGAAACCGGGCGCTCTGGATGCAATTCCAGCGGGTATGAAAGTGGTGGAGAATCCGAAGACGGGATTGCCGATGCTGAAATCTTCCTGACGGGGTAAGTACCTTTCGCCACTCCGTTTTAAAATCGAAGGCAGTAAACAGGCGCAGATTCACAGCAGACGGCAGCATGATTAAATCCAGAAATCCGCGCTTCAGGGAATATGTGCAACTGAAGATTGACCGCAATGAGTTTATGCGAACGTTGGGATTCCGCATTACGCTCATTGAAGCGGGGAAAGTGGAAGGCGAGCTGCCCTTTTTAAAAATCCACGAGCAGCAGAACGGCTATTTTCACGGAGGCGTGATTTCATCATTGTGCGACATGGCTTGCGGCTATGCTGCCTATTCGCTTGCGGAAGAGGGCGCGCAGGTGTTCACCGTGGAGATGAAGGTTTCTTATTTGCGAAAAGGCATCGGAGAGCGATTGCTGGCGAAAGGTGCGGTAATCAAAGCCGGAAACAATTTTCACTTTTGTGAAGCGGAAATTTTTGCAGAAAATAAAAGCGAACAAAAGCTGATTGCCAAAGCTTCCGCCACCATGGCAATCGTCAGAGAGAAAGTGAATGACAAATATGGGGATTAACGTTCGTGGTTTATAGTTTGGAATTTCAACTATGAACCATGAACTATTCCGGATGCAGGTACAGATAATCGTAATGTATTAACGGCTGCTGATTTTTTTGTCCGGTGCGCTCGCGGGCTTTTTCGGAGCTATAGCGCGCCACGCCCATTCCAATCAGTTCGTTTTTGCTTCCCAAAATTTTGATGATATCGCCTTTTTCAAAATCCCCTTCAATCTTCAAAATCCCGACCGGCAGCAAGCTGACTGCTTTTCCCGCTTTGGTAAGCGCCTCCTTTGCCCCGTCATTGACATAAACCTTCCCCTTCGCATAGCCTTCCGAATGCGCAACCCACCGCTTCAGGTGCGAAGCATGTTTCTGAGGAATGAATTTTGTGCCCGCCTGTTTACCATCTATTATTTTCAGAATAATGTCGTCTTCCGTTCCGTTGGCAATATGAACCGTGATACCCACCTGCGCCAGTTTCATTGCCATCCGGGCTTTGGTCAGCATCCCTCCCCGTCCGAAGTTTGATTTTTCGGGTGTGATAAACGAGAAATCCTTTTTGCTGCCATCCACCGTTGAAATCAATTTCGAACCGGGATGGCTCGGATTGCCGTCATAAAGACCATCCACGCTGGTCAGTAAAATCAGGGCATCCGCGCCTGTCATGGATGCAATCAAACCGCTGAGTTCGTCATTGTCGGTGAACATCAGCTCGGTTACGGCAATCACGTCATTCTCATTGACGATGGGGATGATGTTGTTTTCCAGAAGATTGGCGATGCATCTTTTCATGTTGAGGTAATGCATGCGGTCGCGGAAATCGCCCTTGGTCACCAGCACCTGCGCACAAAGCAAGCCGTGTTTCCTGAACAATTCCGAATACGTGTTGATGAGCTTGATTTGACCCACAGCCGCCAGCTGCTGCCGCGCTGCCACCGGGTCGAGATTCTTCCGAATCGTCAGCAGGCTTCTTCCGGAAGCCACGGCACCGGATGATACGAGCACGGTTTTTATCCTGCGCTTGCTTAGCTCCGCCACCTGTGCGACAATTTTTTGAAATCGTGATATATCGGGCAAGCCGTCATCCTGTGTGATGACATTGGAGCCGATTTTTATGACCAGTTTTTTAAAAGACATGTAAGAAATAATGCGGGCAAGGAAGCAAAGAACGCAAAGTTCAGTCTTACATCAAATCTTCCCGCAGCCTCAGAAACACCGGCTCGCGGTAAATGCCGTTTTCCGTAAGACTCGAATACTGAATTTCGCAAATCAATTTCGGCTCAATCCACGTGGTCACATGGTCATCAATGAGTTTTTCCTTTACCGGTCTTTTAATTTCCTTTATTTCCTTCAGCCGTGAGAAAACTTCTTTCATCATCCGGGAATCAAAACCTGTCCCGACTTTGCCGCGATAAATCAATTCGTCATTGACATATTCTCCCAGATGCAGCGCGCCAAACAGCACCTCTCGGTCGCCTTTGCCTTTCGTATAGCCGATGATGAAGCACTCTGCCGTGTCGCGCACTTTTATCTTCAGCCAGCTTGACGAGCGTTTCCCAGGAAGGTATCTGCTGTCTTTCACCTTTGCCATAATGCCTTCGAGCTTTATTTTTTTTGCTGCTTCAAACAGCGCTTTGCCGTCATCGAGCGATTCGCTTACGCGAAAAGGCAGGTCAGCGCTGATGCGCAGCGCATCTTTGAGCCATTCGCGTCTGCGGGTAAGCGGCTCATTCACGATGGGGCGCCCGTCCAGATACAGGCAATCGAACACATAACAATGAGCAGGATGTTTCTTGCTGCCTCTTTCAATTCCACCGGGCGTGGATTGCATCAGGCGGTTGACGGTGGTTTTGAAGTTCGGACGCCCGTCAGATTCGAGGCAGACAATCTCGGTGTCAAACAAGCCGCACGTTGCGCGAAATGTTTTCTCTGGAATATTCAACTCAGGAAAAATGTGCGTAATGTCGCGATGGCTGCGGCTGCGAATGGTAAGTTTGCCGTCATCCAGCACAACGAACGCGCGGATGCCGTCCCATTTCACTTCGTAAATGTACTGTTCCCCTTCGGGCGCCTCGTTTCTTGTTTCGGCAAGCATCGGCTCAATTAAATCATGCAGCCAGTCAATCTGCGGTTTGTCCACACGCTCCAGCAGCCATTCTTTTTTTTCTTTTTTAACCGGATACATCCGGTACTCACCGTTCAGCTCTTTGCT
>DATLYB010000226.1:0-2118 GCA_035575215.1 Chitinophagales bacterium | reverse complement strand
AGGAGAAGCTGAGCCGCGCTAACGCATGTGATAAACTGCGGGACCTGCCCGGCTGTCCGCTCCGTCATGACTTTTTGAAATAAGCTTCTATATTTGTCCCGCTATGAAGACCCTTTCGTGCCTGTTCTCCATTTACTTTATCACGTTATCCATCCTTCCCTGCGATGACGGTTGTGCAGAATCAGATTTTTTTCAAACTGAAATTGCCAGCTTCCATTTTAATGAATCTGCCGGACATCAAGACGTATGCTCTCCTTTCTGCGGATGTCAGTGCTGTGGATGCACAATTGCTTTCGTGCTGCCCATGACTATCAAAGCGGTCAATTTCACTCCAAGCAGCCAGCCTGATTTCTTCATCCGGCAAAACCTGCCTTCAATATCCTTTTCTTTCTGGCATCCGCCTAAGATTTAAGTCAAATTTTCTTTCGATTCTTTCTCATTCCGAATCGGTGAATGAGAATCGTCCATTTTTTCTCATTGACTTAAACTTTTTAACATGATTGACAGGATTATTGGCTTTTCAATTAAAAACAAACTCATCGTTGGAGTTTTGGTGCTTGTTCTTATCGGCTGGGGATTTTATTCAGCGACAAAAATCCCGCTGGATGCCGTGCCCGACATCACTACCAACCAGGTGCAAATCATCACGCTCACGTCAACGCTTGCCACACAGGAGGTGGAGCAGTTTATCACCGCTCCGGTGGAAATAGCGATGGCAAATATTCCTGATGTGGTTGAAATCCGCTCCATCTCGCGCTTTGGCATCTCGGTAGTGACCGTGGTATTTGAAGACGCGGTGGACATCTACCGGGCACGGCAGCTTATTTCCGAGCAGCTCAAAGTGGCAAAGGAGCAAATTCCTGAAGAATTCGGGGAGCCGGAGCTTGCGCCCATCACCACCGGATTAGGTGAAGTGTATCAGTATGTGCTGCACACGCTTCCCGGCTATGACACGGTGTATTCCGATATGGATTTAAGAACAATTAATGATTGGATTGTCAGGCGGCAGCTTGCCGGCACACCGGGCGTAATTGAAGTGAGCGGATGGGGCGGACATCTGAAGCAATACGAAGTGGCAATCAATCCCGAAAGGCTGCGCGGCATGGATTTGTCGCTCTCGGATGTCTTTGAAGCGGTTCAAAAAAATAATGAGAACACGGGCGGCAGCTACATTGAAAAGCGGTTTAACACCTATTTCATCCGCGGTGAAGGACTGGTGAAGTCATTGCAGGATATTGAAAAAATCGTGGTGAAAACGGTGAATGATAAGCCCGTTTTGATTCGTGATGTGGCAAAAGTTCAATTGGGCAGCGCCCCGCGCTATGGGGCAGTCACCTGGGGAGGCAAAGGAGAAGTTGTGGGCGGGCAGGCGCTGATGCTGAAAGGGGAAAATTCCTACCAGGTGGTGCAGGCAATCAAGGAAAGAATTGAAACGATTAAAAAATCACTGCCTGAAGGCGTGGTGATGGAAGCGTTCATTGACCGTTCAGAGCTAATCGGCAGAGCCATTCGCACGGTGACAACTAACCTTGTAGAAGGCGGGCTGATTGTGATTTTCATTCTTGTGCTGCTTTTGGGAAATCTTCGCGCGGGATTGGTAGTGGCGTCCGTGATTCCGTTATCCATGCTTTTCGCACTCGGCATGATGCATCTGTTTGGCGTGTCTGCCAATTTGATGTCGCTGGGCGCGATTGATTTTGGAATAATCGTGGATGGAGCGGTGATTATCGTGGAGAGCATCATTCACCGGCTGCACAAGCAGTTTCCCAATCAGACGCTCAGTCAGTCGGAGATGGACAATACGGTTTATGATGCTTCATCGCGCATCAGGCGTTCTGCCGCATTCGGGGAAATCATCATCCTGATTGTGTATCTGCCGATTCTTGCTCTGGTAGGGATTGAAGGGAAAATGTTCAAGCCGATGGCACAAACGGTAAGTTTTGCAATACTCGGGGCTTTCATTCTTTCGCTCACGTATGTGCCGATGATGGCTGCATTTTTTCTTGACAGAAAAATCTCTGCAAAGGAAAGAGTTGCGGATAATATCATGCGCGTGCTGCAGCGATGGTATGCGCCTGCATTGAATTTTTCATTAAGCAACAAGCCGGTCGTTATCCT
>DATLYB010000225.1:0-5279 GCA_035575215.1 Chitinophagales bacterium | reverse complement strand
TAAGACGTTTCAGAATGACGGAGTCACCGATTACATCATTGTTGACACGGCTGCGGGCAACACTACTTCGTATTGCACCAACCGCCTGTGCGTGATGAGCGATATGGTGATTGTGCCTACCAGCCTTTCGGTGAATGACGTGCTGGTGACCGAGCAGACGCTGAAAGATATTCTGCCTGCGACAAAGGAGAATCCAGACCTGAAGATTTACCTGCTGCCCAACCGCATCCACAGTCTCACCAGCGAGGAAACCATTAACAGCACGCTGGCGCATCTGAACGTGCCCATCCTGCCGGTGTTCATTCCGATGAAGAAAAGCTACACATACACCAGCACGGTGCGCCCGGCTGAGGGATATACGAACGTGATGAATGTCATCCTGAGCTTGCTGGAGCCCGAAAGCCAGCCGGTGAGAGAATGGGAAGCAGCGGATGCGCCAAAAGAAGGACCAAAACATGAAGTTTATGACGAGCAGGTCATGCCTGTGAGTGAAGCAGTGAATGCCGAAGTTCCCCCAGCCGGTGAAATAATTAATGGAGATTTTATAAGCTCTGAACCCGTTAAGCAGGTAGCAGAGCAGACGTGAAACGCCCCCGCGGAGGTTGCGCAATGGCAACAGAGATTCGATGTTGTTGTGATAAAGAATAAAGAAGTTGCGTGCTAATGTTGTTGTTTCGCATTAATTGCATGCCTTAATAATCCTATCCACGATTTCCAGCGCTTCATCATCACTGATTTGAAATTCGTCCTGCGTGTTAGGTTCTGCGGTTATCGCCACCAGCAGGTTTTTGGATGGAATGGCGAAAGCGAATTGTCCGCCATGACCGTTCATGTAAAAAATATTCCGGCTTGGTCTTATCCACCAGAAGTATCCAAATGATATGTCCTCCTGTTCCGGTATTGTAACCAGCGGATAAAGCATTTCGCTTATCCAGGCGCTATCCGCCACCTGCACTCCGTTGAAATTTCCTTTGTTCATCACGCATTGCGCCACCTTTGCAAATTCACGGGGAGTGGTGAGAATACCGAATGCACCGAAGGTAACGCCATCGCGATAACGATGCCAGTGATAGTTGGTAAGGTTCAACTTTGAAAAGAGCACTTCATCTGCCCATACATCGGTCGGCTTGCCGGTGAGCTTTTGGAAAATAGCTGACAACAGATGCGGGTTTCCATCATTATAATGAAATTCAGTGCCGGGGGCGGCATCCATAAACAGGTCAAGAATAAATTCCACGCTGTTGTCCGGTAAGTTTCGCAGTAAATCATCCGTATGCCCTTTCAGTCCGTCATTGCTGTATGCGATGCCGGAGCGCATGGTGAGCAACTCTTCAATTGTTATATTCTTTTTATCGGGATGATTTTGCAATTCATCCGGAAGATATTTTGAAACAGAGTCGCGTACCGAGCCAATCAGTCCTTTTTCTATTGCGATGCCTGTCAACACACCCATCACTTGTTTCGTACACGACCAGATTGCAACGGGCTTGGTGCGGTCGGCATCGCTTTTCATGTATGATTCGGCAACGAGTTTCCCGTTTCTGAAAACAACCAAGCTTCTGATTTGCCATAAATCTTCGTTCTCATGCACATCCCTGTAAATATCTGCCAGCTGTATCGAGTCAACACCTTCTGCGGAGGGGGAGGACAGCGTCCATCCATCATGGATTTCCTGCGGCACAAAAGTTTGAAACGGTTTTTTCAACTCATTTTCTTTCAGACATGATGCCAGTGAAAAATAAATCATGCCAATAAATGTCAGGTGGCGCGCTTTCATTTTTTCACGAAGTAAACTGTGACAATAACTCCCTGCGACAAGTAATCCATCCGTGGCTCCCTGTAATATCCGATGTAATTGAAATTGTATGCAAGAGAAACATCCCGGTTTGTTCGGGTGAAATAAAGCTCCGTTGTGAAACAGGTATAGTTGAATAGATTGAACGTGCCGGCACGCATATCATGGTGCCAGAATTTCATCAAATCGGTGAACTTGAATGAATAGAAATACGGGTCACGCTCTGCATCGGGGCGCGAGGTAACACCGGCAATGGAATTGTAGAGGCTGAGTTTCAGCAGCGGTTTGATTTTCTTCAGCGGAATCTCTGCAAACACTTTCGGGCCGATGCTGTAATTGGTGAACCAAAACGAATGACCTGCATGTAGGAAAGGATAAAGCTGATAGGTGTAATTCAAAATCAGTGACGGACCGAAATAGATTTTGAACTTCTCATTTTTATCCATCTCAATTCCGTAGAAAACATCATTCAGCTTCCACTGAAAATTCAGCGACTGCATTCCTTCGCGAAACAAAATGCCGCCACCGGTTTGTGTATGCCAGTCAAAAAATGAATGGTTGTATTCACGCTGAATGCCCGCCCGGAAAAGCGGGATTTCAAGTCCTTTAAACTCCATGCCATAATTCGGTCTGTCTTTGATTTCTAAAACGGGAAAGGGGACAGCGAAATAGGTTCGTTTGAGCGGAAGGATATCCTGTGCGCTAATTGAAAAAGACAGCGGAATGAGAATAATCAAAAAACATAATAGAGGTGAATTCCTCACTGAATTTTTTGGAAGCCGAATTTACACAAACCCGGATTTTTCCAAAATGATTGAACCTAACCTATTACTTGCTGATTGGCGGAGCAATTTAACTGTAATAAGTAAGCCCATATACTCCTTCTATTCAGCCACAATTTTCGTATGGGGCAGCAGTTTTCTTACCTTCTCGATTTCACCGGCAGCAAGCTTGTTGTCTTTGATGATGAACAGTTCGAGGTTTTTCAGCTTGCTCAATCCTTCAAGGGGCAGGTAATTCATGTAGTAGTTGCCGCTGAGGTCGAGAATTTTCACACGGGTCAAAATTCCGATTTCATCGGGGATGGAGGGCCAATAGTTGTAAGGCAGGTAGAGCCGCTCCACGTTTTTGAACGTGAGGATTTCTTTTGGAAACGCGCGCAGCTTTTGCAGGCTAAGGTCGAGGTAAAGCACTTGTCCGGGATGCTGCTTTGCCTTCTCCAAATCATTGAACCAGTTTTCCGACAGCATCAGGCTGGGGTCAAGCGCCACTTCGTTTTCTTTTTGCTCTTGGGCGAAGCCGGGTTGCACTGGCAGGATGAAAAGACAAAAGGCAGAAAACAAATGGCAGAAGAAAGTGCGAGCTATGAGCACTTTGCCTTTTGCCTTTTGCCATTCAAACATGGTTTTCATGTCATACGGTTTTTTGTTGCCCCAAAATCTTCAATGCGGCTTTTTTATCAAGGGCAAGCTGCTTCGCCAGTTCATCGGCTGAGTTGAATTTCATCTCCTTGCGGATAGATGAAACAAACTCAACGGTGATTTCATTTCCGTAAATATCGTGCCCGAAATCAAAAATATGCACTTCCAAGGTTCTGTTCTTGCCGTTGAAAGTAGGGCGGATGCCGATGTTGAGCATGCCTCCGTAGGTGGTTTCGTCAATCAGCACCCTGACGGCATACACTCCGTTCACCGGAATCAGCTTCAGCGGGTCGCGGATGGCGATGTTGGCAGTGGGGTAGCCGATTTTTTTGCCGCGCTGGTCACCGCGCACCACCTTGCCCGTTACGGAGTAATAGTGTCCGAGCAGCGAGTTGGCAGTATCCAAATCACCGGCAGCGAGGGCGTTCCTGATTTTGGTGGAGCTGACGGAGATGTGCTCCCATGTCTGCGCTTCGATTTCCTCCACATCGAATCCCAGGCGCCTGCCCATGGTGCGCAGCAGCGTGATGTCACCGCTGCGGTTTCTGCCGAACCGGTGGTTGTAGCCCACCACCACTTTTCGCGGATGAATTTTTTTCCAGAGGAAATCTTCCACATAAGCCTGCGGAGTGATTTGCGAAAACTCTTTGGTGAAAGGCGCGATGATGAGGTTGTCAACTCCGTATTTTGAGAGCAGGCTGATTTTTTCATCCAGCGTGTTCAGCAGCTTCAGCTCTTTTCCATTGGGCTGCAGCACCATACGCGGATGCGGATGGAACGTGAGGATGATGTTCTCCCCGTTCATCTCAGCGGCAAGGCGGTTAATACGCCTGATGATTTCCTGGTGACCGGTGTGCACGCCATCAAAAGTGCCGATGGTGAGCACCGCGTTGCGAAATTCGGGAAGATTGTCAACGCCTTTGAATACTCGCATGAAACGTTTGCCGTTTGTCGCAGCCATTCGCAGATGGCACAACCTCCTGCAAAGATAACTTTCGCTTATTTGCGGATGTGTACGGTTTACCTGTTTACAGTTTTCGGCAGGCTACACAAGTTGAGCCCGTTTCGATTCGGGCTAAGTTCTATTTTGACCTGCCAGACCTGACTTTTTTAATTGCCGCACGAAAATCAAAGCCTCGATTCGATTCAACGCTGTTTTTTTTACCGCTATCCAATTTTATCTTTCCGCTCAGACTGTTATCTTTGCTGCTCAATTTTTAAAGCTATGCCGAAGATGAAGACCAATTCCAGCGCCAAGAAGCGGTTTAAACTGACGGGCACCGGGAAAATAATGCGCAGGCACGCCTTCCATAACCATATCTTAACCAAAAAGAAAAAAGACAGGAAAAAAAGGCTGGTGAAAGATACGTTGGTGCATCCTACCAATGCTTTTAAGATTAAGAGGTTGTTAGTAACCGCATAAACCCCTAAAAACAATAAGCTATGCCAAGGTCAGTACCCGCAGTTGCAGCGCACCGAAAGCGAAAAAAAATTCTCAAGCAAGCCAAGGGCTATTGGGGAAGGAAAAAGAATGTTTACACCGTAGCGAAGAATCAGGTGGAAAAGGGATTGGTTTATGCCTATCGCGACCGCAGAGATAAGAAACGCAATTTCCGCAATCTCTGGATTGCCCGTATCAACGCAGCCGTTCGCGCTGAAGGATTAAGCTACTCCGCCTTCATTGACAAGCTGAATAAAGCCAACATCGCTCTTAATCGCAAGGCGCTTGCCGACATTGCCATGAATCAGCCTGATGCATTCAAGCAGTTGGTTGCGCAGATAAAGTAAATAATTGGGGAATGATTACTCGGGGTTTTTCTTCAATTGCCCGTATTCCTCTTGCTTCTTGTGGAGTTCTTGCTTTTTCAAATCTTCCGAAGTTACTCGGTTAACCGGTGCATTGGTATTTTTTGTGCCGGAAGTTTGCTCCTGCTGCTTCTGTTCCTGAAGTTTTTTGATTTCAGATAAGTCTTGAGCAGTGCCCGACTGAGGCAGCACCTGCACCACTCTTTTCGGAACAATTATGTCGTAGCTCGCTTTTTGTGAAGGTTCCTGCTGGGATT
>DATLYB010000224.1:0-16034 GCA_035575215.1 Chitinophagales bacterium | reverse complement strand
TTTCACATACACTTTAAAGCGATGAATGCATGGATACTTGCTTCCACTTCCTCCCTTTTGTCAAAACACGGATATGCTAAAAGGGACGCAGAGAGGGTATAATTCAAACCCTCAGCGCACCACGGAACCTTCTGGCGGCATAGTAAGAGGGTGCACTGTTGTGATACACGAAAACCTTGCCGTAGCGGAAATCAGCAAAGAGAGCACCGCCAAGTCTTCTGATTTCAGGTGGTGTTTTAATCCAACTCGATGTTTTCGTATCGAAATTCCCGAGCTGCTGCAACTCCCGGTATTGTTCTTCCGATAAAAGTTCAATGCCCATGCAAGCCGCCATATCTATGGCATTATTTTTCGGTTTATGCTCTTTCCCTGACTCCTGCCCCTCGCGGTCATAACAAACACTTCTGCGCCCCACAGGACTCTCCTCTGAACAATCATAAAAGATGTATTCGCCCGTCTTTTTATCCCGACCGACAACATCCGGCTCGCCCCCGGTTCTTTCCATTTCATTGAGCGGCCACAGTTTTTCAGGATAAGCCTCCAGTTTTGCTTGTACTTCAGCCCATTCAAGACCTTCATTGCGGTTCATGTTTTCCTCAAAACGGGCTTTCAATTTTCCAAGTAGCTTCTCACATTGTTCTGGTGACAGCTTCTTTTTATTCCTATTTCTCATAGATGTTTTGGGTATATCGAGCCTCCAAAATAACTATCTTGCACTTAGAATTCCTGAGCAGCCTGCGCATGAGCCATCCGATAAAAACACCTGACCAACGGTTGCGTGTATTTGTCAGTTCCACACTAAGGGAGCTTGCAGTGGAAAGGGAGTCAGTGAAGAAAGCCGTTCTTGGTTTGCGCCTCATCCCGGTGATGTTTGAGCTGGGGGCGCGTCCTTATCCTCCGCGCGACCTCTATACAGCCTATCTCCAGCAAAGTCACATTTTCATCGGCATCTACTGGCAGCAATACGGATGGATAGCGCCCGGCATGAGTGTATCGGGCATTGAAGACGAATTCCTCCTTTCGGAAAATATGCCGCGCCTCATTTACATCAAGGAGCCTTCACCGGAACGTGCCGATGGGCTAAAGCGGATGCTTGATTCCATTATGAATACCGATGTCTCCTTTAAAACCTTTTCAAATCCCGATGAACTATATAGCCTTGTGCAGGACGACCTCGCGGTGCTGCTTACAGAGCGGTATGAGTTGTCAGTAACCAAATTACATTCTCAGGATACCGATGAACTCAACCAGCAAATTCCCATTCCGCCTACGCTGCTTATCGGTCGCGAAGGGGAAGTGAAGGAAATCACCGAATTGCTGAGCGGAGAAGCACATCTCATCACCCTGACGGGTGTTGGCGGCATTGGAAAAACGCGTGTTGCGCTGGAGGTGGCGCGGCAGATGAAAAGCAGCGGCAGCAGGCAGGTCTGCTTCGTTCCCCTCGATTCCATAGAAAAAGCGGAAGATGTGCCGGCTGCTATTCTCAGAAAAGCATTTCCGGATGCACAATCATCCCTTCCGCCCGCAGAACTTCTGGTACAGCTCTTTCGCGGAAAATCCGTCCTCCTTGTTTTAGACAATTTTGAGCATGTCATTACATCTTATCCCGTGGTGGTTGAGCTTCTGCGTCAGTGCCCTGATTTGAAAATTCTCGTTACAAGCCGGGAAGCGATGCGCACTTCCTGGGAGATAGAATATGCCTTGCGCCCGCTTGAGCTTTATCAGGTTGTCAACACCGGTGCGCTGCCTTCGTTTGAGGAATTGTCGCCTGCGGTAAAACTCTTTCTGCTGCGAGCGCAGGCTGTTCGTCCCGATTTCAAGCTGACGCCTGAAAATTACGACACCATTGTAAGTATATGCCAAACTCTTGACGGTCTTCCTCTTGCCATTGAGTTGGCGGCAGCGCGGATGCGGCTGTTCACTCCCGCCCAGCTTCTTCCCCGCCTCGAGCATCGCTTCGACCTGCTGAAAAACCGGGCGCATGACGTTCCGATGCGGCATCAGACGCTGAAAGCCACTATTGACTGGAGCTTCAACCTGCTCACACCCACGGAACAACGCCTGCTTTGTTTGCTGTCAGTGTTCAATGGCGGGTGCTCGCTGGAAGCTGTAAGCGCAGTGGCATCTGACCATCCGGCTTTCGACAAGCTATGGGATTTTCCGCGTCAAAGCCTGTACATTAACGATGCCATAAATGTAAATCTGACTGCCGGTACAGGGGAAGCCCCTTACCTCGAACTCGTGGAGTCGCTTTTTGCAAAAAGTCTCACTTTTACTTCCGTCAACAAATTCGGCATGCTGCGCATCAATTTCTATCAAACCATCATCCAGTATTGCCGGGAGCGGCTGCCGGAACTGGGGCTTGAAGTAGAGGCTAACTACAAACATCTTATTTATTTCGTTTACATGGCTGAAAGCAACTGGGGGCGTCTGAAACACGACAATGCCGCAGAAGCTTATGAACTGTATGACAATGAATTGGACAATATGACCTCCGCCCTCGACTGGAGCGTGACGCACAAGCCATTGCTGGGCTTGCGTCTTGCCGTAGCGCTGGAGGAATATTGGGACACCCGCGCCATGACGGTGGACGCAGTGAAGTGGCTGAGTACGCTGCTCGATGCCGCGGCAAAGAAGGGCGAAGAAAACAGGAGAGTGATGTTTGTCGCACGGACGGAACTGTGCCGCGCCTTGTTCCGCATTGCCCGCTACGATGAGGCGTGGGAGCTGGCAAAGCAATGCGCTGCGGAGGCAAGAGAAAACAATGAACCCTATCTGCTCGCAGATGCCCTCGGTATGCTGTGCATCGTAAATTCATACGCGCTGCGGAACGAAAATAAAGAAGCGCTTCTGGATGAAGCCATCGCCCTGACAAGAAAGCATAACTACAAAATGAGATTGCTCGACCTGATTCAGGATGCCGCTGCCGATAAGATATTCAGCGGCTCCACCGCGGAAGGGCTGAAGCTGGCGGAGGAAAGCCTTGCACTTTCCAAAGAGATGAAGGCAAAGCGCTGGGAAGCCATTGCCTACGCACTGCTCGGATTCGGCTACACGCTGGGCGGAAATCCTGAAAAAGGGGAAGCCGGTTTTCACGGATGCCTGCGGAGCTCGGCAGATGTCAATGACCAGATGCTGCCCGTCTATGGCTTGCTGGGATGCGTGCAGGTGGCTTTGCTCAATCAGCAGCTTCCGCGGGCGCTCACATTGCTCGGTGCGGTGCAGGCTGTAGTCGAACGACCGGGCATCACAATAGTGCCTGTCGCAATGAACATTCTCAACACCCTGATGGAGGCGGTGAACGCCATTCCGGAAGCTCAGCGCACTGCCATGCTGAACCAGGGACGCAAGCTGCACTTTGATGAGGCGGTGCAACTGGCTTTGCATGCCGAACTAAGCGCAGTGGCTTCATGAAAAGACGAGGTTGGCATCATTTTTAATATCCGGCAAATACTCTCATTATATTATATTTTATGCGGCTTTCCGGAGCAAGGAAAAAAAATCTGCTAAGAAAAAATTGTGAACCGGCAAACCAAAAGAAAATAAGTAAAAATCACCTCACTTCCTGCCCCCTTCTCACTTCCCGGCTCCACTTGTATGCCACCACAATCTCATGGCTGCCATTGCTTACGGAGTTCAGGTCGGAGGTGGTGATGTCATAGGCATATCCGATTTCGAATAACTCTTTGATGAGTACTCCGGCAAAGATGCTGGCGGCATCACCCGTGCGGTAGCTGAAGCCGAGCCATACAAGCTCGTCATAGATGCCGCGCAGGGTGAAGTCGCCCTGGACGGGTGCGGCTTTCACACCTTTAATCAGGAAGGATGGCTCCATCTCAAATTTCTCAGCCACTTCAAAGCGGTATCCTGCGGCAACAAAGTAATGGCGAATCAGCTTGTTCATGTCATTGGGGTCGTCAGCAGCCAGTTTCAGTGAAGTCTGTGCTATTTGCGGGATGGAGAACCCGGCATACAAGCCTTTCCATTTATAATAGACTCCTAAACCGATGTCGGGAGCAATCTTGCCGTCTTCGGCAGCGAGTACAGCAGCATCGCTCGGATCGCGGGTGGTTGTGCCGCTTTCCATACTGAAGCGGACGATGCCAAGCGAGATGCCTGCTGCTATCATGCTTCTGTCCCTTGCCTCGCCCAGCCGGATGCCGTACGAGCCGGACACGTTGAAGCCGATGTTGCGCAACGGACCTGTCTTGTCGAAATAGATGCTGCCGCCCAATCCGAGAGGGAATTGCTTGAGCGAGCCGCAGGAAGAAAACGTTGCCGTTTGAGGCTGCCCTTCCAGCCCCGCCCACTGGTGGCGGTAGAGGAATTTGAAATCAGCGCCATCAATGGATGAGGCAATCGCAGGGTTGTAGTAATAGTCATTGAAGACGTAGTGGGTGAAAAGGGGTTTTTGCTGGGCGAAGAGAGAATTAAAGCACATCGTTGCGCAGAAAAAGACAAAAAGCAAGAATTTCTTATTGTTGTTTGCCGGTTGCATGTTGATTTTGTGTCTCATCTTATTAAGTTGTTACAGGATATATTTTGTCATTTGCTTTCACAATATAGCAAGAAGCCGCACTCGTTTGCCCCCCGGTTGCCGCTGTCCACTGCCGCTTCAGCATCACCTCACCAGCGTCACACTTCCGGTTTTGCGTTCTGCGGTGAAATTGAGATACTCGGCATAGAGTTCATACACAAACACGGCAGGGTCAAGCAGTTTACCTCTGAATGTTCCGTCCCAGCCTACACTGGGGTCGCGCGATTCGAACACTTTCGAACCCCAGCGGTTGTACACGCGGAACACCAGCCGTTTCAAGCCTTTGCTGTAAACATACAAGATGTCATTCACGTCATCACCGTTTGGGGAAAAGGCATTTGGCACCACGGCAAAAAATTCTCCTTCCACTACTGTGAAAATCACCGAGTCAGATGCGGAGCAGCCATTGTTATCGGTGTAAACGAGCTTGTAGATAATGCTCGAATCGGGCGATGCAATAGGATTACGGATGGTGGCATCCGAAAGCCCGGTGGAAGGACTCCACACAAATCCCGATGGATTAACTGTGCCGCTCACTGTGGGCTGAAGCACCACTGATTCGAAATCATAAATCGTAGTGTCCAGTCCGGCATCAACGGCAGGAGGAGTGTTTACTGTTACTGCAGCGTTATCTGTTGCCAGGCAGCCTGCCGTGTCAGTCACCTGCACGCTGATATTGCCCGGCTGTGTCACGATGATGGATGGCGTGGTGTCGCCTGTTGACCACCGTATTTGCGCAAATGAGCCGCTGACGCTGAGCGTAGCGCTGTCGCCTGCACAGAAGGACACATCATCGATATTCACCACGAGTTGTGCCCGTCCGGAAATTGTTACTGAATCCACGCGCTGGCAATTGCTTTGGTCAGTGACGGTTACATAATAAACTCCCGGAGAGAGGTTGATAATCGTGCTGATGCTGGAATTGTTTGACCACAAATAGGTGACGGGCGGATTGCCCCCGCTGACGATGACGGTTGCCATGCCGTCATTGTAGCCGAAGCAGGTGACGTTAGTGCCTGTGGTGGTGAGTGAAAGGGTGTTGTTGGCTTCAGCGACCACCACCGTGCTGGTGTCAGCGCACAGGTTGGCGTCACGCGCAATGGCACTGTAAGTGCCCGCTGCGAGGTTGCTGAACGTGTTCGTTGCAACATAGTTTACGCCATCAATGCTGTAGGAAAAAGGCGCGGTTCCGGAAGCGGTATCCACCGTGATGGTGAGCGAGCCGTCAGCAAGGCTGCAGCTTGCGTCAATCGTGGTGGCGGTGGAAGTGAGGGTGCAGCAAACCTGCCCTGCCTGAACGGTGGTGGTGCCCGTTGCCTGGCAATTGTTCGCATCGGTGATAGTGACGGAATAATTTCCGGGGGCAAGCCCGGTGATAGTGGCGCCAGTTTGGTTGCTGCTCCACAAATACGTGAGCGTTCCCGTTCCCCCGCTTGCAACAACAGTAGCTGTTCCGTCATCATCGCCCAAGCAGGTTTCCGGTGTGGAGGAGATGCTCGTAATTATGGGAGCATTCGGATTGGATAGATTGACGGTGGTGTCGCGGTCGCAGGTTTGCACGATGTCAGTCACCGTTACTGAATAGCTTCCTGCGGGTACGTTTGAAAGGTCTTCCGTTGTTGCGCTGTTGTTCCACAAAAAAGAATAGCTGCCCGAGCCGGTAGTGATGGTAATGTCAATCGCTCCATCGCTCAGCCCGCAACCGGGATTGCTGACTGTTGCCGCAATTTGCAGGGTGCAGCAGGCAGGCACGGTGTTTATTGTAAATGAATTTATTGCCTGGCATGAGTTGGCATCTGTAACCGTTACAGTATAATTTCCTTCGGAGAGATTGCTCACATCCTGCGTTGCTGCTCCCGTTGTCCATGAATAGCTGTAGGCAGGGGTGCCACCGCTTACCGTTACATCCACCGCGCCAACGGATAAGGCGCATCCTGTATTGGTCACAATTCCTGAAACAGAGAGAGCGGAAGGCTCAGTGATGGATACGTTGAAAACTGAAACACAACTGAGGTTGTCGGTCACCGTCACGGAGTGAGCGCCCGGTGTTAATCCGGAAACATCTTCAGTGGTCGCCCCATTTGTCCACAGGAAGGTGTAAGGCGGTGTTCCTCCGCTCACGGAAATATCCGCTGCGCCATCAGTAGCGCCATTGCAGGAGATGTTGGTTTGTGAAATCAAACTGACCGTTGGTCCGCCTGTGGAAGAAATGGTGATGCCTGCCGCTGCCGTGCAGTTGTTATTGTCGTTCACAGTCACCGAATAGTTACCCGCCTGCAAGCCACTGACGGAAGCCGAAGCGGCTCCATTGCTCCATGAATAACTATAGGGTGGTGTTCCTCCGCTGGCTGTTACTGCAGCAGTTCCGTCATTGCCCGCGCACGTAGCATCGGTTTTTGATGTGCTTAATGAAATCGCAGTTGGCGCTGTAAGCGTAACGCTTCCTGTTCCGGTGCAGCCGCTGGCGTCAGTGGCGGTGATGGTGTAAGTGCCCGCTGCGAGGCTGCTCTGTGATGCCCCGCTGAGGCCTCCGGGCTGCCATAAATAAGAATAAGGCGCTGCTCCGCCCGAAGCGCTGGCAGTGGCGCTGCCCGTTGTTCCGAAGCACAGCGGCTGGGTAGCAGCAATGCTGACATTAATCGAGGGACATGCCGAGCAGGGCGGCAGTGTGCTGATGTTGGGGATGATAAGCTCATTTCCGCTTCCGTCAACAATCCTCACCGAGTCAGCGCCCGGTGGCGGAGTGGCGGTGGTGCCGGTGGCAAAAGTGTTCCACGTTAAGGTATTCACCGCACAACCGGGAGGGAATGAACATGGAGGAAACGGGAAGCCGAGGCAGGCGCTGCAATTCTGTGTATAGCCGGGCTGCTGGAAGGTGTAAGGACCGCCATCGCCTCCCGAAGCCGTGATATTGCCGTTGTTTTCGCGGCAGGCGTCAATCACTCCACAAAGATTCACCACGATATAAATTGAATCCGTGCCGCAGGCAACCGTATGATAAATGGTGTGTGTTCCGGGACCCGCTGCCGAAGGGCTGAAGGTGCCTGTGGCAGCGTTGATGATTCCCGTGCCGCTCCAAGTGCCACCGGGCTGGCTGGCAGTGAGGTTCACCGGAGCGTCCGTTGAGCAGAAAGGACCAGCGGGGCAGGCGCTGGCATCGCAGCAGACATGCGCCTGCGGGGCGCACGCGCTCACCGCAAATGACTGGATGCCTCCTGTGCGTACAGAGGCAGAGGAAGTTCCTGTTGAGCCGCAGGCGATAATATTTCCACCCGTGGAAACTTTAACGTCATAAACAACAAAGGAGGTCGGATAGGTGGCGAGCTGATTAAGGTTCTGGTCATATTTCACTACCCCGGTTTTCGAGCCGACATACACATTGCCGCAGTCATCAATGTCAATGCCGCTGTTTTCAACCTGATTGTTTCCAAAAGAAGAAATGAACCCGCCTCCGGGAATAGTGGCGGTTGCGATGATGGCGGCCGTATTAAAATCGCGCTTGTGCACCTGGTCTCCACGATGGGTATAAATGAAACCTCCATAATAACGGATAGCCATGATGCCGGTGTTGTTATAGCGCCAGTTCTCGCATTTGTATCCGAGGCTGTAGCCGTTGCTGACGTGAAAGGGCGTTGAGTTTGGCGGAACACATGAAGTGAGGTTCTGATGGATGTACCCTATGGAATCGTGGGTGAGAAAATAGTATCGGGCATTGTAGCAAGCCGTAATGGAGCGGACTTCCTGCGCCTTAGGGGGAAAACCAAACAGGGATGAACCCGTCACCTGAATGCTATTGGTAACATTCCCCGTATTGGTATTAACATCGAAAATAAAGGGAGAGGGAGTTAAAACACCGTCTGTGCCGGCAATAACCAGTTTAGTCTGGTCACAGTTAAAAGCAATGTTCCAGAATTCAGTAAGAGTTAAAAGCCCGCCCGGATTTGGATTATTCCACACCAGGCCGCCTGCAGTGTTTACCTTTTGAATGGCGGCCAATGAACCGTTGGTGACATACGAGTTGCCCGCATCATCGGTGGCGAACGTGCCGAGCCATGCGGTGGTATCATAAGGAGTGTTGTAGGTCCATTGCAGCACTCCAGCCGGATTGTATTTCAGCAACTGCATCGGCATCACACCCCCGATGATATAGACATTGCCTGCGCCATCATGGTCGCACTCCCACACACAGTCCCAGTTGGTGGCGAAGTTGGGCGTTTGAACCCACGGGTCTATAACTATTGTTTCCGTGCGGTTGTAATCATCCAATCGGAAGGAAACCGCAGGTCCGTTTTTTTCAAACCGGCAGTTAATCAGGTCATGTTTTCTTTTTTCATAAAAAGTAACGGGAGCATGGTCAATGATGTTTCCGAAAGCGGTGGGGATATGCACATCACTGCCGGAATTCAGTTCCACCTCGCCCGAATAAACCATCTTCACCTGCGAAACGTCACCGCCCGGATGAACGATAATGGAGTATTTGATTCCGTCCTGCGGATGAAATTCATACACGACATCAATGTGCGGGTAAAGATTTTTGTAGGTAAGCTGGCGGTAGCCTCTCAGGAAATTTTCGTTTTTTATTCCGTTTTCAGTGTAAAATGAATAACTGAAGTATTCGGGCACCATTTCCCCGGCAATCACCTCCGCATTTTTATTGGCGCCCTGCCAGTAATAGCTCACGTCATCGCGCTTCACCACCGCTGAGCGTTCTTTTTTTTCTTCTTCGAGCCATTCTTCCACCGATTCAAATTTTTCTTCCTCTTCATCATAGCCCTGTTCCTTACGCCACTGCTTGTAGGGTTTGCTTTCGGTGAAGCTGAATGAAACTCCGTTTCGGGTAAAATAAATTTTCAAACCTCCCTGGTGACAGGCATACAGCACCTCGCTATCCTCACCGCACGGCTTGCGAAGCTGGAACTGTCCTTTGTTTTCAATGAAAGCTTTTGAGGGCTGGTAGGCAACCATCCAGTTTGCTGCAGACGGTTCCGGTGACGGCTGCCGCTGGGAGGGTTGCCCGAAAGGATGAAAGCTTATGCAGATGGCGGTAAAAACCATGCTCGCGAGGATAGCGGATTGCTTCATGACTCCTTGATTTCAAAAATCGGAAGTGAAAATACGGAAAAGCCACTGAAATCAATGTTTTTTAGGGGTATCCTGATTTGCGGCATTTGTCCATTAACGTATCAGCGTCACATTGCCTGAATAAACTTTTGTGTCATTCAATTTCAGGATATAATAGTAAGTAGCGGTCGGCAGCAGTTCGCCATTCTTCGATTTTCCATCCCACCTATTGTCATAAGGCTTTGCTTCGAACACCACATTGCCCCAGCGGTTGAAGATATGCAATTCATTATCAGAAGGCAATCCATCAATCACCCAATTGTCATTGCTGCCGTCACCATTCGGAGAAAAGACATCATAAATCACGAGCGTATCACAATCAGAACCGGAGGTAACCCCGACAATGATGGTATCTCTGCCGGTGCAGTCATCGTAATCCGTTACGGTGAGTGAATAGATTCCAGCGGTGATATTTTGCAGCGAGGGCGTTGTAGCCTCCGTGCTCCACAAATAGCTGTAAGGCTCGGTTCCCCCGCTGACCGCTACAATGATTTTTCCGTCAGCGCTTCCCGGACAGCTTTCGTCCGTCACTTCATGAGTAATCGTCAGGCTTTCACCTGCCATCACCGTGGCAGTGTCGCTTCTCAAACAGTTAAGCGAGTCAGTGACGGTCACGCTGTAAACTCCCGGTGCGATATTGGTAATCGTGGAAGTGGTTGCACCGTTGCTCCACATATAAGAGTACGGAGGTGTGGTGCCATTAAGAATATCAGCCTGAATACTGCCGTTGGCAGCGCCATCGCAAGTTGCATTTGTCACAACTGTTTCGACATCATATTCGGAAACTGACGTCAGTGCAATGGATGTGTCGCGGGTACAGCCATGCGCATCGGTGACTGTTACGGAATAAACATCGGGCGGAAGGTCGGAGATGGTCAGGGTAGTTTCGCCATTACTCCAGCTTGCTGTATAGGGCGGAGTGCCTCCGGAGGGGCTCAGTTTTATTCCGCCATTATTTCCGCCCGAGCAAAGCACCTGCGTAATGCTGGTGTTGAATGAAATCTCACTGGGTGCATCCACAGTTGCAGTTTGCGCCACAGTGCAGTTGTTATCATCGGTAACTGTAACAGAATAGGAACCTTCGGCAATGTTGCTGATGCCCGAAGTGATGGCTCCATTGCTCCAGTCATAGGAAAATGGCGGACTGCCTCCTGAAATAATTGACGTGATTGCCCCGTCAGCAACGCCATAACAGGATGCATCAGCGGCAGTAAGTGTTACCGAAAAGCTACCCGGTGCATTCACGGTGAATGAAGCGCTGTCAATGCAAAGGTTGTTGTCAGTAACCGTTACGGTATAATTTCCCGAAATCAGATTGGTGAGGTCTTGCGAGGTTGCCCCGCTTGACCATGCGTAAGCATAGGGAGATGTGCCTCCGTTCACCGTTAAATCAATGGCGCCATCGGGAGCACCGCATCCCGCCTCGGTCACGTTACCTGAAATGGAAAGTGCGGCTGAAGGTTCGTTAATTGTGACGCTCAATGTTGCTGCGCAGTTTGTATTGTCGGTTACTGTCACCGAATAATTTCCTCCGCTGAGGTTGGAAATATCTTGTGTGGCAGCTCCGCCTGTCCAGGAGTATGAGTATGGCTGAGTTCCTCCACTCACATTAATATCAATGGCACCGGTGGATGAGCCGTAGCAAAGCACATCGGTTTTAGACGCGAGGGTGACAGAAGGTCCTCCTGCGGAGCTTAGGTTCACGGTTGCCGTTGCAGTGCAGGCGGTGCTGCCCGTGGCGCTGCTTAATTCGATATCGTCAATCAAAAATGGAGGGTCGGAGCCGGTGGTGTTGTTGTCATTCACCCAGCGGAAGCCGATTCGGAAATCGGCAATATTTTCATAAGCGGCAGGAATCGGGACGGAGGCCTGCGTGCAAGTGGCGACTCCGAAATATTGCGTGGGCAAATCTGTCCAGGATGCGCCCCCGTTATTGCTCAGCCGCACTAAGCCGTAATCGCTTCCGCTTTCACCATCAGACATGTACCAGAACGTTAGTGTAATGCCTGTTTTGCCAATGGTTGAAATATTGGGTGATGTCACATACTTGTCGGTTGCCGCATCGGAAAAAATGGGAACGCCCGGGCTGTAAACACACGAACCGCTGCTGCCAAAGCAAGTGATGTCAGCCGGATTGCAGGTGACGTGCAAATAATTTCCTCCGGAGCCGGTGGAAGGGCATGAGGAGCAATCGCTGGTATTGTTGTTGATGACCCATTGGTTGGCATTAGCACCGTTGGTTCCCGGTCCATTTATGTTCAGCGTCCAACCTGTTCCTCCGCTGGTGAAATCTTCCGTCCAGAAAACATTGCTGCCGCTGCCTGCGCTTTCGGTGACCGTTACCGTGTAGGTTCCAGCACATAAGTTGGATGCGGATTGTGTTGTTTGCCCGTTCGACCATGAATAGCTGAAGGGGGGATTTCCACCGGAAGGAGTTGCAGTCGCCATGCCATCGCACGCTCCGCAGGAAGGATTGGTTACGGAAGTGTTTACTGTAAATCCGGAAGTTTGGGTGATATTGACCGAACCGGTTTTCGTGCATCCCTTTGAGTCGGTAACGGTCACGGTGTATGTTCCCGTTGGCATGTTGGAGATGCTTGCAACTGTTGCTCCATTTGACCACAGATAACTGTAGGGCGGAGTTCCCCCCGCAGGAGATGCCGTTGCCGAAGTGCCGCAGCCGCTGCTGAATGATGAAACCACAACATTCAATTGAGCGGGCTGTGGGATAGTCACCAATTTGGTTACCGAACATCCGCGGGAATCAGAAACAGTAACCGTGTAGGTGCCTGCTGTGCGGTTGGTGGTGGTGGCATTGTTCCCACCGCCACCTGACCATGCATATCCGTAAGGCGGCACGCCTCCGCTGGGGCTCACTGTAGCGGAGCCGTCATTGCCTCCATAACATGAGACATTCGTAATCGAAGCAATGTTGATTTCCGGGCAGCAGGTGACCGCAGTCACTTCCACATCATCAAAAAAATAATAAGCATACGGCTGGATGGAAAGACCAATGTTGGTATTGAAATCTATGATGGTTGTGTTGCCATCGCTCTTAAAGTTTCCAATCGTCAGATAACGCTCACCCCCGGTGGCGGTGTAAACCCATTCGAGCGGAATCCAATTCAGCGAGTCGGCAATCGGAGCGCCTGAATATTGAAGCTGAGGAGTGACGCTGTGAGGCGCTGAACCGTCCAAACAGAAATTTTTTTGCAGCGGATTAACGGAGAAATATACCCCCACATCATCGGTAGCAAATCTGGATTCGTTAGCTGTGCTGATGTAAAACTTCACACAATACTGCTGCCCTGCTACCAACGGGGAGGAGAGCGTGCCTTGCATATATTCACGCCACGTGGGGAAACTGTAGAGGATGGCTCCCGCGTGATGAGTTCCGCTGTGCGATTGCTGATAACCCATCAGCGCGTTCGGACTGTTGGCTCCTCCAAATGCCGGAGCACAGGGCGCATATAAATCGGGAGTGGTGCAGGTATCGTTTCCAGAGTTGGTGTCATCCCAATTAAGAACAAGACTGAACTGTGAAATACCCACAGGGCAACTGCTGGTGCTTTCAAAGCTTGGATTTAAAACAAGGTTCTGAGCATGCAGAAGAGGAAGCGGATTCATACATGCGGCAATAATCAATATGCCCCATGCTTTTAGCTTGCCCATGTCGTTTGCAGTTGAAAAAACGGCTGTGAAGATACGAAAGACATGCTGGTTTTTCTGCTCTTCGATTTTAACGAGAACAGAAGTGCCGTTTTTCCTCTAAATTTACCCTGTCAAATAATTTATTCATGGAAGAACAAAAGAACAAACCCAATCAAATCAATATCGAACTGTCGGAAGAAGTGGCGGAAGGCATTTATTCCAATCTGGCGATAATAACTCATTCCAATTCGGAATTTGTGATAGACTTTGTGCGCGTGATGCCCGGGGTGCCGAAAGCGAAGGTGAAGTCGCGCATTCTGCTGACGCCTCAGCATGCCAAGCGGTTGCTGGGTGCATTGGCTGACAATATCAAGAAGTATGAGCAGCAGCATGGCGAGATTCGGGATACGGGAGTGGTACACGGAATTCCGATGAACTTTGGCGGACCGACCGCGCAGGCGTGAGGGCAATTCGGGATTTGGTGATTCGATAATGTAATTGCCGCTGGTTTACGGTTATGCTTTCGTGAATAGTAAGACCGGACCAGCAACCCAAAATAAATTTCCTGCAACTATGAAACACCTATCAGCCGCTATCTTCCTTTTCGCAAGCGTCAACACGTTTTCTCAAAACACATTTACCACGATTTACAACATCTTCCAGTCAAAGTGCGTAAGCTGCCACAGCGGTGGTTCGCCTGCGGGAAACCTGAACCTTTCCGGCACGGAAACACAGGTGTATAATGCCATCGTGGAGAAAGCTCCCGCCAATGCAACAGCCGCGGCAAAAGGCGATATGTTGATTGACAAGGGCTATCCTGAAAGAAGCTTCCTGCTTCGCAAGGTCGCTTACGGTCTGAGTGATGATTTGCTTCTCACGGCAGGTGAAGGAAGCAATGAGCCTAACGGGCAAGCCCAACTCCCCAGCCAGGAAATAGAATTGATACGCCAGTGGATTATAATGGCGGCTCCTCAAACCGGAAATGTTGTGGATTATCAGCAGGTAATTGACTACTACACCCTTGGCGGCAGACCGAAAATCGCCCGACCGGCTCCTCCTCCTGCCGGGCAGGGTTATCAGATTCACTTCGGTCCTGTCTTTTGGGCAGGCGGTGAGGAAAGTGAGTATTTCAAAAAATATGACCCGCGTTTTCCGCAGGCGCTCGATGCCTACAAGTTTGAATTGTACATGAATGCCGAATCGCACCATTTTATCATCCGCAAATTCAGACCGGGCGAAGAACAAAATGTAAGCGATGGACTGGAGCCGTTCAATACGGATGGATTCAACCGCGATTTCGTCAATGCCTGGCAAATCAGTACCGACCTTGAACTGCCTGTTGGCACCGGCTTCTTTTGGGATGAGAACACGGTGTTCGACCTGAATTATCACATGAAGAATTATCATGCCAATGAAATTCTTCCCGGTGAGTTTTATCTCAACATCTGGACACGCCCCCGCAGCGTCAACTCCGTTGAGATGCACGCTGAATTGATTCCTTACTTGTATTTATACATCCCCAACAACAACCAGAACATCACCTTTTCCGATGATGTGACCCGTGGCGGGCAAACCTGGAACATCTGGATGCTTTCCACCCACACCCATAAATATGGCGTTGATTATGACATCTTCCTCCGCAATCCGAACGGCACGCCAGGAACACAGATTTATGAAGGATTCTATGATTTTGATTACACCTTCAACCAGGGATTCTATGACTGGTCGCATCCCCCGGTTAAGCGCTTCAGCCCCATGCTTCCGGTGAACATGAGCAACGGGCTGATTCATAAAGCCACTTACAAGAATACCGGCTCATCTCCGGTTACATGGAGTTTTCAAACCACCGGTGAGATGATGCTTATCTATGTGCAATACACCACGCAAAGCGTTAACTACAAGCCTCCGATTAACTTAACCGGAGGCGGTGGATGCAATCCCGTCACGCTGAGCACCGATGGCGGCTTGGCAGCCTATCAATGGTCAACAGGCGAAACCACCGAATCTATCACGGTCACCCAATCGGGAACTTACACCGTTACCGTTACCGATGGCAGCGGCAGTACGTATTCCTCTGAGCCCGCTACCGTGAGCGTGAATGCCGCCACCGTCAGCGTCAACAACGGCAATGACCCCTCGATTTGCAGCGGGCAGTCAGCCACGCTCGATGCGGGCAGCGCTTCATCGTACGCATGGTCAACGGGCGCAACATCCCCGAGCATCACGGTGAATACGCCCGGAACGTACAGCGTCACCATCACCAATGCCAGCGGATGCACGGCTGCCGATGCAGCCGTGGTCAGCGCGGCACCAGGACCTGTTGTGAGCGTGAACGATGCGTCTTTCTGCGCGGGTGGAAGCACTGTGCTCGATGCCGGAAATGCGGGAGCGTATTACTTATGGTCAACGGGAGCTTCGTCACGAACGATTACCGTGAGCAACGCTGGAAATTATTCCGTCACCGTTACTGATGGCAGCGGCTGCTCCGCCTCGGACGCTGCCGTCATCACCGTTTATCCCCTGCCTGCGGTGAACATCCCCGATGTAACGGTGTGTGCAGGCAGCAGCGCCATGCTTGATGCAGGTAATCCAGGTGCCGTGTATGCGTGGTCAACGGGCGCCACCTCGCAAACCATTTCCGTGAGCCAATCGGGAACCTACAGCCTTACCGTTACCAGCACACAGGGATGTGTCAGTGCAGACCAGGCAACGCTTTCGTATGGCA